>JAOZKP010000151.1 GCA_029935295.1 bacterium
TGGGTTTTTGCCGGAGTTTTCAGGTGGGGGTTCAGACGGATAAATCGATAACGAGTCCGGTGCCGCGCATGATTTCATTGAGCAAGATCTCGATCTTTTCTGGGGAGTAGAAAAAACGTTCACTAAGCTGTCGGCAGATCTGACGGTTACTATTGCAGTCGTAGGCTTTGAGTTCAAAACCTTCCGGCAATTCCAGCAGAGAGATGTGCAGGCCGTGTTTGTGGAGTTTGAGTTTTTTACAGGTCTTTTTCAGAATTGACAGGATCTTGCGATAGTCGCGATTTGTTTTTTTACGCTTGGGCCGCGGGCCGGCCGCAGGAGAGTATGGTACCAAGCGGTCAGTTCGGCGGCGCTTTCTTAAGCTTAAGGGTAAAGCGTACTCAGAGGCGATGATTGCCGTGACCTGGTTCGGAGCGGCGGGTGGGGTGCGGGGTAATTCATACATGCTGAACTCACAGATAATAAATCGGTTTGTACTTGTTGGGTATTTATTATAGTCTACCGGGAATGAAAGAGTATGTCAAGTCGGAGGCCGGCCGACTCGGACTGGCGAGGCTTGACATTATTTAAAGATAGGCTTATTCAATGAAGATAGTTACGAATGATTTAAGTTTTGGTTTTATGACTTAAGGGTGTGAATGTTGAAAAGATCTCTGCCGCCGTTGGCGCATCGGCTGCGGCCGCAAGTTTTATCAGAATTTGTCGGCCAGGAGCATCTTCTGGGTGAGAAGGGCTTCATTGCGTTGATGCTAGCCCGCGGGCATCTCGATTCGATGGTGTTGTGGGGGCCGCCGGGTTGCGGTAAAACGACGCTGGCGATCTTGCTTGCCGGGGTGGTGGAGGCTGATTTTTTTCAGCTTTCTGCAGTAACTGCCGGGGTTGCTGATATTCGTAAGATTGCTAAGCTCGGGCGTGAGAATCGGGAGCAGGGGCGTCGCACGGTGCTGTTTTTAGATGAGATTCATCGTTTCAATAAAGCGCAGCAGGATTTTCTTCTGGCCCCGGTCGAAGAGGGATCATTGATTTTGCTCGGGGCGACGACTGAGAACCCCTCTTTTTCGATTATCACACCGCTGCTTTCGCGGGCCCGGGTGGCGGTTCTCAAAGCTCTGGATCTGGATGCAAGTATGGATCTGCTGCGGAAAGCGATGGTTAGGCTGGCTGATGATTACGGCCGTGAGATTAGCGTGGCAGAAGAAGTTTTGCAACGGATTGCTGCGTATGCTGAAGGGGATGCCCGTCGGGGATTGAATCTGCTGGAGATGGCATTTATCAATCTTGATCCTGAGCGGGCTGAAATAGCTGGCGCGGATCTTAAGCCTCTGCTCGAAGGGCGTGGTTTAGCCTATGACCGTGACGGGGAGGAGCATTTTAATCAGATTTCAGCCTTTATTAAAAGTATGCGGGCCGGTGATCCGGATGCCGCACTTTACTGGTTGGGGCGGATGCTGGAATCCGGGGAGGAGCCGCTCTATCTGGCCCGGCGTATGATTCGTTTTGCGAGTGAAGATGTCGGCAATGCTGCACCCCAGGCATTGCAGCTGGCAATAAACGCACGCCAGGCTTATGAGATTTTAGGCTCGCCCGAAGGTGAACTGGCGCTTTATCAGGTGGCGGCCTATTTGACGACGGCCCCGAAAAGTGACGCGGTCTATCTGGCGATGAAACGGGTGGTAAAGGAGATTAAAAAAAGCGGCAACCAGCCGGTGCCGATGCAGGTGCGCAATGCGCCAACGGGATTGATGCAGAATCTCGGTTATGGCGATGGGTATGTTAATCCGCATCGTGATCGAATAAATCCCGGATTGATTGCAGCGTTGCCGGAGAAACTTGCTGGTGCGGTTTTCTATCAGCCGACCGGGAATGGTTACGAGGCGACCGTGTGCCAGCGTTTGCAGGAACGGGAACAACTTTTACGGGAGTTAAAATCTTCGGCCGCAAAACCCGCCGACAAACGTTCTAAACCCGGGAGCTAGTGAGAGTGAGCGGAGATTGAGGTTGCTGTTGATGCCGACCCTTAACGAAAAACTTAAAAATTTACCTGATCATCCCGGCGTTTATCAGTTTCTTGATAAAAATGGCCGGATTCTATATGTCGGTAAAGCGATCTCCTTGTCTAAGCGGGTACGTTCATATTTTATCGGCAAACCCGATCGGGCCAAGACGGCTCTCTTGGTCGGGAAGATTTGTGATTTTGAGATTATTCTGACAGCCAGTGAAGTTGAGGCTCTGCTGCTCGAAAATAATCTTATTAAAGAGCACCGTCCGCCTTTTAATATCGATCTTAAAGATGATAAAAACTATCCCTATGTCCGGCTCGACCGGCAGCAGCATTTTCCCCGTTTCGAGGTTGTCCGCCGGCGTAAAGCCGATGGTGCTCGTTATTTCGGGCCCTATCCGGCGGTCGGGGCCCTGCGCAAAACTCTGGCCCTTCTCAATAAACATTTTCGCTTAAGGCGCTGCCGTGGCGAGCGTTTTGCCAATCGGGTGCGGCCCTGTCTCAATTATCAGATGCAGCTCTGTTCCGGGCCCTGTTGCGATCATGTATCGATTGTTGAATATCGGCGCCTTATCTCTTCGGCGGCTTTGATTCTCGGCGGCCGGGGTCAGCCGGTATTACGAAGTCTGAAACGGGATATGAAGCGAGCGGCAGCGGAATTGGATTTTGAACGGGCCGCAGTTCTCCGGGATGCAGTGGCAGATCTTGAACTGGTGCTCGAAAACCAGGCGATTGATGCCGGGCGGGACGAAGATATTGATGTTGTCGGCTGTGTTGCGTCTGAAGATGGCGCCAGTGCGCTCTATCTTTTGACGATTCGGCGCGGCAATGTTATCGGCGGGCGGCCTTTTTCACTGGCTGGTTACGGTGGCAATTTTTTAGATCTGCCAGCAGCTTTTATCCAGCGGCATTATAGCGAAACTGGTGCGGGTGAAATGCCGCCGGGGGTGATAATAGTTTCGTCTCTGGGAGAGGGGCGGCAGGCATTGGCGACCTGGCTCGGTGAGATTCGTGGCCGGCGGGTGCAGCTTTTGGTGCCCGAGCGCGGTCGGCGCCTGCAGCTGCTGCGTCTGGCTGAAAAGAATGCTTTAGAGTTTTTAAGTAGGCAGGATAAACGGGATGATTTTCCAGAGCTGGCGCTGAAAGAGCTGGCCCGGGTTTGCCATCTTAAAGGGTTGCCGGAAGTGATTGAAGGGGTTGATATCTCCAATCTCCAGGATGAGAGTGTGGTGGCCTCGCTGGTCTGTTTTCGTGACGGCAAGGCCAGTAAAAGTGAATATCGCCGTTATCGTCTCGAGAATGCTCCGCCGGATGATTTTGCCCGGATGGCGGTTGTCATTCGGCGGCGGTTCGGGGGTGAGAATCCTCTGCCGTTGCCGGAGCTGCTGCTGCTCGACGGCGGTCGGCCGCAGCTGGAAGCAGTTATGCGGGTTTTTGATGAATTGGATATAGCGGTGCCGCTTTTGGCGATTGCAAAAGGCCGTGATGAGCAGGGCCGGAAAAAATCGGAGATTCCGGATCGTTTCTACCAGCCGGGACGTAAAGATGCCTTAAATTTAACTGTTCGGGCCCCGGCCTACCGTCTCCTGCAGCAGGTTCGGGATGAAGCGCATCGTTTTGCAATTAACTATCACCGGCTGCTGCGGCAGCAGGGCCGGGAGACAATTCTGCTGGAAATTGACGGCATCGGCAATAAAAGAGCCCAGTGCCTGCTTAAGATATTCGGCAGCGTTGAAGTGATAATGTCGCTTAAAGTTGAGGAAATAGCTGGAAAGGCGGCAATTCCGTTGGCGGTCGCCCGCAATGTCACGGATTTCTTTCGACAAGGATGAGGGTGGGTGCTCCGGGCACCCTTTTCCGATTGTATTTTTAATCATCCTGTATTAGTAACTTGCAGAGTGTTTTCAATGAGAGAGACGAGGCAATATTGCCTCTATTTTGATTTTAAGGAGAATTAAAAGTAATGGCAAGAAAGATAATGCTGACCGGGGCCTGCAGTCAGCTCGGCCGGATAATGGAAGCTCTGCTTAAGGTACAGCCAGATACTGAAGTTGTGGTCCTGCGGCGGGAAGAGCTTGATATTCTCGATGATGTTGCGGTGATGGCTGCGGTCGAGAAGATTAAGCCAGCGGTAATTATAAACTGTGCCGGCTTTAATGATGTTGCCGCAGCGGAAAGCCGGCTGGCAACTAAACTGCCGGTTAATGCTCGGGGATTTTGTAATCTTGCGAAAGCGGCAAAAGAGTTTCGGGTCTATCTTTGTACCTTTAGTAGTAAATTTGTTTTCGACGGGAAAAAAGAGCAGCCCTATTTGGAAGATGATGATTTATGGCCGATCAACCAGTATGGTAGTTCGAAGCACGGCGGCGAAGAGATGGTCTCCAATCTTCTGGAAAATTATCTGATTGTCCGTAGTGACCTGCTTTATGGCGGCGGTGATGATTTTGTCAGCCGGATTCAGCGGGAACTTAAAGCCGGTAACCAGGTTAAAGTGAGCGATGATTTTTTTGTCGCGCCGACTTATCTTGGTGATCTGGCAGCGGCCACAGTGGCGCTGGTTTATGAGTGGGCCGTCGGGGTTTATCATTATACTAATGATGCCGGTAACGGGATAAACTGTTATGAGTTTGCTCAGGCGGTAGCGGAGTTGTCGGATCTTGACAGCTCCTTACTGCAAACGGTGCCGGTGCTCGAAACTGAATTTGGCTACCCTATGGCAATGCCGAAACGGGCGATTTTGAGTATTGAACGGTTTCGTGAGCTGTTTCCGTCTCTGGTACGCCCCTGGCGCGAGGCGCTGGCGGCTTATTTGGGCCGGTAATTAATCTCCAGCTCAATAGATTTCCGGGCGCCGGTCATTGTAACAGGCGATTGTAGTTCGGGTCTGTTCAATTTTACTAAGATCGATGGTGGCGCTGAAAGCCCCTTGCCGCTGCGGTGCGGTTAGAACGGAATCACCCCAAGGGTCATAGATTGCAGAGTGTCCGGGATATTGGTTTTCGCTGCCCTTACCGATGCGGTTGCAGGCTGCGACATAACACTGGTTTTCAATGGCCCGGGCCTTGAGCAGGGTTTGCCAGTGAGCCGCGCGGGGTTTGGGCCACTGGGCGCAGACCAGCAGGAGTTCGGCCCCTTTAAGAGTCAGGCTGCGGCTGAGCTCGGGGAAGCGGATATCGTAGCAGGTCATCAGGCCGACGGGCAGGCCGCAGACCTCAATGAGGCAGAGAGTTTGTCCAGGGGCGAAATATTTCTCCTCTTCCATGAGTGAGAAGAGATGAATCTTGCGGTAGGCAGCAATCTGTTGCCCGTTGGGGTCGATCATGAAAAATGTATTGTAGAAAAGGTGGTTGTCGGTTTCGACCAGGCTGCCGCCGATATATGTGTTGCGGTTTTGCGCCGTCAAGGCCATCTGTTCGAGAATGTACGGGGTGGTTGCCGCCAGTCGGGTGAAATTTTCATAGTCGTAGCCGCTGCTCCAGAGTTCGGGCAGCAGGATGATATCCGGGTTGGTTTTGTCGGTATCTAAGAGTTGCTGAAAGTGATCCAGGTTATTTTCGGGTTTCCCCAGGGCAACATTCATCTGGATCAGAGTGATATTTATTGTTTTGCGTGGCATTGCTCAGGCCTTGGTTTTGCGAAATCGGATCGGGTTCGTATGAAAAGAAACTTTCGGTGACGCCATCAATCTTGAACCTTGACGTTTTATAGTATACTATATAATAATGTAAGGCAAGCGGGTTACAGAAAAGATTTTTATCCAGTTTTGTTCGTACTGAATATAAGGGAGGATAGTTTATGAAAATTAAGGTTTATCGCAAATTTGTGAATACCAGTAATCGTCTGCGTGTATTGTTGCGGCCGATGGCGGCACGGGATCAGGAGGTTGTAACCGAGATGTTCTGTCGGCAGGCGACGACTGAAGATGTGCGTTACCTGAAAGAAGATGTTCGAGATGCTGATCTGGTAGCGAGTTGGTTTAATGATATTGATTATGAGAAGGTTGTGCCATTGCTGGCACTGCACGGCGATTCTCTTGTAGGTGATGCGACCCTGCACCGGCGCCGGGGGGCGGAGCGTCACATTGCCGAACTGCGGATTTTTCTGACAAAAGATTTTCGCGGCGTCGGCCTCGGAATGCAGCTGCTGGAAGAATTGGTTGAGATCGGCCGGGAGATGGGGCTGCATATGCTGGTTGCCGAAGTGGTCTCGGATGAACTTTTCGTTGTAAAGGCGTTTCGCAAACTGGGATTTGTGCGCCATGCCGAGATTGATGACTATTTTATGGATGTCGATGGTGGTCTGCATGATGTTTCATTGATGGTATTGCCGTTGACTGCCCGGAAAGAGTATCTTTTCTAGGCGGTTGAGATTGTGTAGTTGTCGGTGAGTTGAATTTCAGAAACTTATTCTGCTGTAATTCACGAAAAGCGCTTGACAAAGAATCGTGAGCGGCGTATAAAGCGCCTCCTTCCGCAATCATCCAATTCAGTTTGTCTGAATGTGGAGGGAGTTCTTTAAGAAAATGAGTAATGAAAAAGATCTTTAATCGAGGCAGAGAAAAAGCCTTGACAAAGATTTGTGAGGAGCGTATAAAGCGCCTCCTTCTGTTGCCGCAGCCGCACGATGGTTCGTGGGCCGCAGGAGAAAATGTTCTTTTGAAATAATAAAATGGTTATGTTTTGCCGGGCTGATAATGCTTGACAAAGATACTTAAGAAGCGTATAAGGCGCTCTCCTTCGGCTGACGGTAATCGCAGTTGCGGGTAGCTCTTAATTCTGTTTTTGAAAACAGAATGCTTGAAAAAAAGTTCTTGACAAGAAAAATTAGTTGGTGTAAAATGACCGTCCGTTTTCAATGTGAGATTAGCATTGAGACGGTTTGAAAATCGATCTTTGAAAACTGAATAGGATTAATTGTACAGCTGTTTCGAGCA
>JAOZKP010000503.1 GCA_029935295.1 bacterium
CGCAATGCCGGAATAATAGCCAGAGTCAGTGGAATCTTAATCCGGAAACGCATCGCAATATCGGGTGTACTCTCAATTTCAATGGTGCCGTTAAGCTTTTCAATGTTTTTCCGGACCACATCCATGCCGACCCCACGGCCCGAAATATGGGTAACTGATGCCGCCGTGGAAAAACCGGGCACCATAATTAACTCGGTTATCTCCTGGTTTGACATCAGTTCCAACTCGCGTTGTGAAAGAAAATTTCCGGCTAATGCTTTCTCTTTAATATGCTCAAGATCAACTCCCCGCCCGTCATCCATAATTTCGATAACCACATGATTACCTTCATGGTAGGCTTTCAGCCGGATGGTCCCAGTCTCAGGCTTGCCTTTTTCCCGACGCACCGCCGTAGTCTCAATGCCATGGTCGACAGCGTTGCGGATTATGTGAATCAGGGGATCAGAAATCTCCTCGATAACCATCTTATCAAGTTCAGTCTCTTCGCCGTGAATATCAAGTTCCACCTTTTTACCGGTATCCCGCACCAGATCAAAAACCAGTCGCGGGTAACGATTGAAAAGCTGAGAAATCGGCAACATGCGAATTTTCATGACCTCTTCTTGCAACTCATTGGTAACCTTGTCAAAAAGAGTTGTAGCCTCACTCAAACGTGAGGTCATCCCGGTTAATTGCCGCAACTCCCGAACATCGAGTTTGAATTTCTGTTTCAGGACCTGCTGTAACTGCTGCATCCCGCTGAGGAGTTGACTGAACCCAGCCCGGCTGACCACAAGTTCGCCAACCTGGTTCATCAAAGCATCAATTTTCCCGGCATCCACCCGGATACTCTGCTTAACTATTTTCTCGTTGACATGGTCCGATTGACGCCGCATACTTTCGTCGGCCTGACGTCGATCAGTACCCTGCAGCAGGGCCACATTATCAGCTTTCAGAGCGACGGCAATTTTTTCTATATCTTGCTCACTCTCAGTTAACTGATTAAAGGCGCAGGCAGCAGGCTTCTCATCCACAACAGTTTGGCAACTGCCATCAACCACAGATATACGTTCGAGCAGATCACTGATGTCTGCTGACTCAACCTGCCTCTGTTCCAGATTTCTGGTCAGCAGGCTGATCCGGTCCCAACCCGCCATCAGCAGAGCTGTAACCTCCGGGGTTACTGTCAACTGGTTCTGGCGAAGCTGATACAGAAGATTCTCAAGATTATGGCTCAGTTTCGCAATCCGGACTATACCTAGATATTCCGCCGCCCCCTTGATCGTATGAACCGAACGGAAAATATCATCAAGCGTCTCACGTTTGCCTGAATTGCGACTCAGAAGCAGCAGATTCCCTTCCATTTCTTCCAGGTGTTCGCGGGTTTCAGCAATAAAATCCGGGAGCAAAGCTAAATCTGAAATTGATGACTTACTCCCCTCCGCAGAGCTCGTACCAGCTGCGACTTCAGCTAAAGGCAGTCCTGGTTTCGACGTTCCTGCCGGCGACTGCAATCTTTTTTGCGGCGGCAACACCGCAGAGGCCGGAACCGACATCGCGGACTCCGACAAAGCCACGGCTTCGTTGAAAAGATATTCTACCTGCAAAAGTTTAAGTTGGGGAAATCGCCGGATAAGAGCTGAAATGTTGGCCTGCATACAGTCCGCAATAAAAGAGGGCAGAAAACTCTCATCCCGATTTTGCAACCGGACCCGGGCGGTGGCCACCGCGTTTGCCCAGGTTTCGTAAAAAGTTATCAGCTGGTCATAGCCCATGTAGTTGGCTGCGGAACCGAGACGTTCGATTTTTTCCAGACAGCTGTCAAGAACAGCAATGCGATCATTGTCAGCCACACTCAGAGATGCCGTATATTCCTCAATACGGGTTAATTCCTCCTGCAGCTGTTCCTGAAAAATTGTAAAAAGCTCAGCGTCATTTTCCTCTTCATAGTTGTCGATCAATGTCAGATCTTTAGTTTCAGGATCGGAAACAGCACCGCCGGCGGCACCTGAAATAGCCACAGATTCGGAAACCG
>JAOZKP010000152.1:0-4444 GCA_029935295.1 bacterium
CAACCTGCTGATTACAAGTCAGCTGCTCTTCCAGTTGAGCTACGCCAGCAACTAACGCGGGCGCTGCCCGCAAGCAAGTGTGTTTGCCTGAACGCTTTCTTATTAATTCTAATAAGAGAGCAACCTGCAAGCCACTAAATTGCACCCCGCAAAAACAAGGCTGACGCATTTACCATAACTCACCCATCGTGTCAATATTTTTTTCCTAATATTTCACCAAACAGCAAAAGAGTCATTTCCAATCCTTAAGTGCATCCGCCGCAGCTTTCTGTTCTGCAGCTTTGCGTGAAGAACCACGACCCGCCCCCAATCGGTGACCGGCAGCATCACGTACTTCAATAAAAAAAAGTGGCTGATGATCGGCACCATGGCGATCGGTCAATTCATAAACCGGCGGCGGCCCGCCCTGCTCCTGCAAACGCTCCTGCAGCCTAGTTTTATAATCAGAACAGTTTGCTGCAAGTTCACTTTCAAGCAACTCTTCAATCAGATTCTGCACAACCTGCACCGCCCCATCAAGATAGAGGGCCGCCAGGAGCGCTTCAAAAGTATCTGCCAGCAGCGAAACCCGCTGCCGGCCGCCCTGATTGGCTTCTCCGCGACCCAGGCGCAAAAATTCACCAAGACCAAGTCTTTCCGCAAAACGAGCCAGAGCCTGAGTGTTAACTATCTGCGAGCGCAACTGACTCAATTCACCTTCGAGCTTATGCGGAAAGCGGGCATAAAGCCGTTCACTGACTCTTAATTCAAGTACGGCATCACCGAGAAATTCCATGCGCTCGTTATCAAGCAGAACCTCTGCCCCATTGTGCTTATGCCGGTTCTCGTTGACATAACTCTTATGCGTCAGCGCCTGCAATAAAAGCTCCGGCTCGGCAAAGGCGTAACCAAGAACCTCCTCCAGAGCACTGGGAAACTGCTGTTCCGCCACAGTCATACCTTAAATCAGGATGTAAAAAACGGGTTAGTCGCCCGTTCCCGGCCGACCGTGGTGGCCGGGCCATGACCGGAATAGAGCACGACATCGTCACCAAGTGGAAAAATTTTCTCTTTCACCGAGCTTATCAACGTTTCGTAGTCACCGCCGGGGAAATCGGTACGCCCAATGGAACCGGAAAAAATCAAATCGCCGACAAAAGCCACACCGTCACCGGCCAGAGAGATCGACCCCAACGAATGACCCGGCGTGGAAAGGACTTTAAGCGATACGCTTTCACCGATCTCAACCAAGTCACCATCCGCAAGCTCACGATCCAGCGGCGGCGAATCCTCAGCCCGCATCCCCCAAAGAAGAGCCCGGCTTGAGATATTGGTAATCTCATCGGCGCTGGCACTGTGGGCCAAGATCTGTGCGCCGCTCGCTTCATGCAAACGCTTATTGGCACCGACATGATCGAAATGTTCATGGGTATTAATAATGTATACCGGCTTAAGATCCGCTGTTTTCAACTCCGCCAGAATCCGCTCAATATCGTCTCCGGGATCAATTACCGCCGCTTCTCTGGTTTTTTCACAACCAACCAGGTAGCAGTTAACCTGCAACGGCCCCACAACTACAGTCTTAATAATCATTTTATCTCACTCTCCTGCTTAAAAAGGATAACTTGATAATTTTCTCTTTTTGTGGGCCGGGGATAATACATCAGACAGGAAAATGCAAGAATAAAAGGATTCGAGAAAATACCTTAGCCTTACCCGAACCGTCTCGATTGGGGTTGTTGCTTTATAAATGGCGGGCGAAATGCTCGGGACAAGAAAAAATCTTGACCCGCCATTTGTAAAGCTGCGACCCCGTCGCAGTGGGCGAAGCAAATCTTGCGGCGGGCTCGTAAGTCGTAAAAATTTACAGTTACACAGATATTACATTGTCAAGGATAAAGATTTGACCCCAACCTCTTTTTTTATCTGATCGTCCAATTTTCAACTTTCAGTGATTTTACTCGTTTGAACTCTTTTTCATTGTTTGTGATTAAGGTTAAATTTTCACTTAGAGCATGGGCTGCTATTAGCATATCAAGAGGCCCAATTACATTACCTTGCTTTTCCAGACAAGAACGGATTTCCCCATAAAAAGTAGATGCTCTTTCATCATATGCAAGGATGCTAAATGGACTTAAAAATTCATCAAGTCGTTTCAGGTTTTTTTTAATTTGTTTACTTTTATATGCACCATATTGCAACTCCGAAACAGTTATAGATGATATGCAAATCTCTCCTACGCCCGTCTCTCTGAATTTCTGAACAACCTCTGTTGGATGATTATTCATAATGTATATGCAAATATTGGTATCAATCAAAAACATCATCCAGACCTTCTCTATGTTGTTGGGATTCAGGCTGATTTCGGTCTGTCATAAATGGCGACTCATATTTTTGTAAATTCCTTTCCCAGGTATCCCATATTGTCAGATCTTTAGGCAAAAGAAGAACACCTGTCGATACTTTTTTTACATATACCTCTTTACCTGCAAATTGGTATGCCTTTGGTAAGCGCACAGCCTGACTTCGTCCGTTAAAAAAAAGCTTGGCGGTATCCATCTTATCTCCTCCTGACAAAACTTAGTAATCTATACTTGTAAGTATAGACTCATTTTTATCTGATGTCAATCTGAAATAAAGTGGAAAGCTGAATCGTGAAGGCGCGAGCTTTGTTTTTTTCATCTCAAAAAAGCAATCGAGTCCGACCCGGGTCATACTCGATTGCTTGTACTCCGGTTCTACCGCCAAGATTCACTGCACCCCGAGAAATTGAAGCAAACAGGTCAAGGTAACTGCGCTTGCAATCGTGGAAACAAAGATCGTTCCGGCAACCATATCGGGCCGGGTATCGTAGTTGACAGCATAAAGAAGGGGAATGACTGCGGCCGGGGTGCTGGTTTGCAGAATCAGAACATTACGGGGCAACCCCTGAATATGCAGAAGCTCGCACAGCAGAATGGCGACAAACGGTGAAATTACCAGCCGGAGAAAGCTGCTCGAGCTAATCGCTACAAGTTCACCTTTAAGCTTCGTCCGCGCCAGCTGCATCCCGAGCAGAATCAACAGCCCCGGAATCGCTGCCTGCCCGACGATATCAACCGCCTTGAAAATTATTGCCGGCAGCGGCAGAGCAAACCCCCGCCAGATTGCAGCCAGGATAATGGCGTGAAAAAGCGGCACCTTAAACATCTCCAGAAGTGCCTTGGCGGGACTGTCCTCACCCCGAGAAGCGATGTAAATCGCCAATGTCCCCAAAGGAAACGTAAACAGCACCATCACTACCACCGCATACGACAAACCTTCCGGACCATAAGCAAACAACACCAGCGGCAAACCGTAGTTGCCGGTATTCATCATAATCGTGGTCAGAGAAAAAGCACTCTGGCGGCGGCTGTCGAGCTTAAGAAGCCGGCCGCAAAGAACTGAAAGCGCCCAGAAAATCAACGTCAGAGCCAACATAAAAGCCACGGTTTTCGGCAGAAAACCAATCACCTCGGCTCCGCCTTTGAGAAGGCCGGCAAAGATCAGGCAAGGAGTAAAGAAAAAGAGGGTAAGATCCGAAACAGTCTTGAAATCAGGCCCTTTAACCTTCTCAAAGACCGCCCCTAAAGCAATAATCAAAAAGATCGGCAGCAGGATATTTACAAAAACCAATTTAAACTCCTTTATGGCAAAATTTTCAGGGTTTTCAGAGTTCAGCTAAAAATTTTTCCAATTTCTCAACTTCCTGTAGGCGGCCGCGTTTGCGGCAGCCTTTAAGGTAGATTTTGCTCTTTTTCTGGAGGGTGGTCAGGGTCTGTTCTTTCTGGAGTGAGGTTAACTGGTGGCGATGGAGAAGTTTTATCAGGGCTTTGATCCGGTAGCGGTCAAGAGCGGGGATGGTGTGGGAGAGTTGATCTGAATGGCCGCCAAATTTGGTAAGCAGTTTTTCTGGCAAAAGTTCAATCGGGTAACGGCAGGCGGTCCGGAGCCAGAGATCGTAGTCTTCACAGGCAGGAAGAGTTTCGTCAAAAAGACCGACAGCGGCAAAAAACCGGCGCCGCATCATTACGGCTGAAGGGCTGACGACACAAAGCGGCAGACATTCGGCGAAGATTGAGCCGGAGGGTTTCAGGTGATGCTGACAGGGATTGACGCGTTTACCGTTGCGAATCCAGATTTCATCAGTTTGCGAGATCAGAAGATCGGGCCGGGACCGCATAAATGCGAGCTGGCGGTTGCTTTTTTCCGGCAGCCAGAGATCATCGGAGTCAAGAAAAGCGATAAACGCCCCCCGGCTCAGTTCAAACCCTCGATTCCGGGCATAGCTGACCCCGTGATTACGGGGCAGCCGCAGCAATTTTATGCGGTCGCCGAATTCACGATTAAGACATTCCGCAGTGTCGTCGGTCGAGCCGTCGTCAACAACAATTATCTCAATATCCGACAGAGTCTGGTTAATTACCGACCGAACCGCGTTGACAAC
>JAOZKP010000152.1:4544-6867 GCA_029935295.1 bacterium
TCCTTTACCCTAAATTTTTAACCAACCCCGCCATTATCCGGGCACCGTAGCCGGTGGCTCCGGGGGCGAAGTATTTCCATTTTTTGCCGGGATAGGCGGGACCGGCGATGTCGAGATGAGCCCAGGGAATCTCTTCGGGGACAAATTCGCCCAAGAAAAGGGCTGCGGTAATTGTGCCGCCGTAGGCGCTGTTGCCAATATTGGAGATGTCGGCAAAATCGGATTTCATATTTTCGAGATAGGCTTTTTCCAACGGCAGTTCCCAAAGAATCTCGCCACTCTCTTCACCGGCGGCCTTAAGCCGTTTAATCAGGTCGGCATCGCGACCCAAAACGGCGGCAACGTCAATCCCCAAGGCGACCCGGCAGGCCCCGGTCAAGGTCGCGGCATCAACCATAAAATCGGGCTCCAAAGAGGCCCCGAGCTGCAGGGCATCAACCAGAATCAAACGGCCCTCGGCATCGGTGTTTTTGACCTCAACCGATTTGCCGTTTTTCATAACAATTATATCGCCCGGCGCCTGGGCCGTGCCGCTCGGCATATTCTCAGCCAGCGCCAGAATCCCGGTGACTTTGACTTTGGCCCCGAGTCTGCCGATAATCTCCATGGCTCCAAGCACGGCTGCGGCCCCGGCCATATCGGATTTCATATCCACCATTGAAGCGCCGGGTTTTAAGGAAAGACCGCCGGAGTCAAATGTAATCCCTTTTCCGACGAGTACCACATGCGGAATTTTTTTATCGCCGTCAGTCTCGGGCACATAAGTCAAGGCCACCATGCGCGGCGGTTTACTGCTGCCGCGGCCGACCGCCAGCAAACCGGCATAGCCCTCACCTTTGAGCCGGTTTTCATCCCAAAGCTCAACTTTAAGACCACAATCAGCCGCACTTTTTACGGCCTCACCGGCAAACTCCTCAGGCCCTAAAAATGCGGGTGGATGGTTGACAAGATCGCGAATCCGGTTAACCCGTTCACAAACCGTCTGCAGACGCTCAAGTTCAGCCGTAATCAGGGGCTGATCGAGACCGCCGGAAACAAAAACAATTTCAGGCACAAAGATTTCAGATTTTTTCTCTTTGCTCTTGGCGCCGCCTTTGAACTGCTCATAAGCATAGCTGCCGAGAATAATCCCCTCAAGCGCTTTTTTATGGAAGCCGGAAGCATCCGGCGCATCCATCACCAGAACCAGGGGTGAGATCTTCAGTGACACCGCTTCTTTATAAGCCATAAGAGCCGCGCATTTAACCGCTTCCCAAATATTTAAGTACTTAAACTGAGCTAAAGGCAGCAGGTAATCGGAGCTCTCAAGCGTAGTGCCGCTTAAAAGCAAGGATTTTTCAATCTCACGCTCGTTATAGAGTTTGAGTTTGGCTTCAAGCTCCGCATAAGGGGTAAAAAATTCATGTTCTTCCGCGAGTAGAAACGTCCGCAGACCGGGCACATCGGCGGCCCAGGTTTTTTCGACCCGCCAGCTGATTTTTGTTTTTGATTTGTCCATTTTATTCTCCTAAATAGGCCTCTTTGACCCGTTCATCCTGCAATAGTTCGCGGGCCGGAGCTTCGAGAATGATCTTCCCGGTCTCCATAACATAACCGTAGTCGGCAAGATTGAGCGCCGCATGGGCATTCTGCTCGACCAGTAAAATCGTAATCCCCTCGCCGGCGATGCGTTCGATAATCGAAAAAATCTTCTCGACCATCAACGGCGCCAGCCCCAACGAGGGTTCATCCAAAAGCAGCATCTGCGGTTTAGACATCAGGGCCCGACCGATTGCCAGCATCTGCTGCTCGCCCCCGGAGAGGGTGCCGCCGGCCTGTTTTCGGCGTTCACCCAAAACCGGAAAAAGATCATAAACCATCTCAAGATCGGCATTAATCGCCGATTTCCCCCGGCGGCAGTAGGCCCCCATCTCAAGATTTTCCTTAATCGTCAAACCTGGGAAAATCCGGCGGCCTTCGGGCACCTGACAGAGGCCGGCTTTAACAATTTCGTCCGGAGCACGGCCGGAAAGTGACGCACCCTGGTAGAAAACCTCACCTTTCTTAGGCCGCATAATCGCACTGATCGCCATCAAAGTCGTCGATTTTCCGGCCCCATTCGCCCCGATCAGTGTCCGGATTTCACCACTGTAAACCTCCAGTGAAACCCCTTTCAAAGCATGAATATTGCCATAGTAGCAGTGAATATCTTTAAGTTGTAATAAGGGCATAATCAATTACTCATAAACTCAAGCATCATCAAAAATTGACTACAAATAGCTCGAACTTTGCTTCGCCCACTTCGAAGGGGACAGAGCTCAGCCCGCTTAGGGCATAAATGCCC
>JAOZKP010000153.1 GCA_029935295.1 bacterium
ATTCGCAATGATCTATTTTCATAAAAGGATCTCAAACCTTGGAGGAAAAAATGAAAAAGAGTTTAGTGGCAGGAATAATTGTTTTGAGCATGATGTTCTGTTCTGGTTTGGCTATGGCGTATGACTACAATTCTTTTGGTAAAAATATTACCGTTTATGATGGAAATGGTGACGGTACAGAAGCCGGGTGGTGGAAAGGCATGGAACATGGACCAGCCTACAACCCATATGAAGATCAGGAAGTCGAATATGGTGATGGAAACCCTCATGCCTTAGGAACTCAGACCTGGGACATGGAAGCCTTTTTCTGGGACAACTCTAATCAAAAGTTAACCATGGTCGGTGGCTATGATTTAATTAATGGCCAAGGAACCACCACCCCAGGAGATATTTTCATAGATGTATTTGACCAAACAACAGGGATTGATGTAAATGGTCAAAATTATGATTATGCGATTAGATTCAATAATTCAGGTACAGCTTCAGTCTACTCTCTTACTAGCTCGAGTGCATACACTACAGCCAGTGTCAATGATTTTCAATTTTCCAACCCGGTGGCGCTCAATCTTACTGGTGAATCAATGACAGGCTATACATCAGCATACGTTTCAGGTTTAGATAATGGTATCGGTATAATAGGTGGTTCTCATAATGCACTCACCCTTAGTTTGTTAGGCCTTGACCTCACAACCGGAAGCGGTTTTGCAGCCCATTTCACCATGTCTTGCGGCAACGATAATCTTAAAGGAAGTTTTGGAAATGAAGTCCCTATCCCCGGAGCTATCTGGCTATTAGGTTCCGGCTTATTTGGGCTGATAGGAATTCGGAGACGACGTCAATCTTAAAATATTCAACTAACCTGCATGCTTCCATCTTTGCAAAAGAGGCACCGGCCATAAAAACCGGGGCCTCTTTTTTTGTAACTTACACTTTGCTGATAAAAACCAAAAAAATCCCGGCAAAATGAATTGTCGGGATTTTTGTATTTTCATGAAATTCTAATTCGTAAGCTATCAGGTCGCGGTCAGCATTTCGACATCGGCACCTAGAATTTTGTGGAGTTTCTTTAAGGCATTGCTTTCCAGCTGCCGCACCCTTTCGCGGGTTATGCCGAGCTCATCACCGACATCTTGCAGGGTTTTGGAAACTCCGGCGAAGAAGCGGCCACCGATGACTTCCTGCTCGCGCGGTGTCAGTTCTTTAAGTGCTTCAGTGATCATCGCCTTGCGATTGGTTTCAGTCTCTTTTGTCAATAACAGATCTTCCTGATCGTCACTCTCATCGGCTAACAGATCAAGGTAGGTGGTGTCACTGTCAGTGATTGAACGATCAAGCGAAAAATCACGGGCGTTAAGCCGCTGGCAGAAATCTCTGACTTTGGCATCGTTATCGGAGCCATCAGTTAAAGCATTTATTTCAGCAGTATCAACCGCGTCACCATCCAGAAATCCGCGAACCTTACCCAACTTAAAGAAGAGTTTTTTCTGCAACTGGGTTGTTCCGACTTTAACCAGACTCCAGGAACGAATGATATAGTCCTGAATGTAGGCGCGAATCCACCAAACCGCATAAGATATAAGCCGATAGCCGCGCTCGGGATCGAATTTCTTCACCGCACGCATCAGACCCATATTGCCCTCTTGCACAAGATCCATCATCCGCATCCGGTAACCCCGGTATTCACCGGCTATTTTTACAACAAACCGGAGGTTGGCGGTCACCAGACGATGCGCTGTGGCAAGGTCTTGATGCTCTTTATAATGCTTGGCCAATTCGACCTCCTCCGCCTGAGTCAGCAGGGGGATACGATTGATCTCAGCGATATAGCTTGAAAACGAATCAGTATTTATTAAAGCTAAAGATTTTTCCATCAGAATTTTATCTCCACTTTTATTATTAGCACTCTAAAGTGCTGAGTGCTAATATAGCAGAAAAATCTGAGAATGCAAGAAAAATCTCTATAATTCTTTATAATTAGACATGATTAATGGAACAGAACCTGACCGTGAATTTATCAGCGATTGCCTAAAGTGATGCCAAATTCATGGTAGATACGGAAGAAAAAATGCGGGTATCGGGCCGGCGTGGCAATCCACGGCAAACCGGTTTTGGCATCAATTTTAGAAAATTCAGAAAAGATCTTCTCCTGCGCGGTGTAATCGAAAGGATAAACCAGATCAACGTGAATCCAATACCCTTCCCAGGGAAGAAAGCGGCCCGCCAGAATCCACTCGTCGTCAGCCACCCGGGCTAAAATCGGGTCGTTAAGAATGATGCCGTCATCTTCATCCGGCATCAGCGGCGCTAAATCAAGAAATTGTTTTTCACGCCGGTCAGTCATCTGGAAAAGTGAAAAGCGGCTCTTTTGGAGATAGGCTTCAAGCAGTTTGCGCTGCAGAGCCGGAAAGAACTCATCATTTTGCTGCCCTAAATAGACTTCAACCGGCGGACGACCGTCAATCAGCTCACGAAAAAGTAGAAGGTCAACCAACGCACTGGTGTCGCCCTCTTTTTCCAGATTTAATTTATTGTCTCTACCGAGCAGTCCTAACTCCTTCCCGACCCGCGCGATCGTCGGACCTTCGAAAAGCTTAGCGACAGCGGTATTAACTTTAATCATCCTCTGTTTCAGAAGATTATGTTCGCGTTGTTCGCGTTTGAATAAAAACACTATAATCGATCCTAAACCAGGCTATGATAAAGTAAAAAGATAAGTTTGTATCCCTCTTTTAGAACACACCCTATACCTTAAACATCTCCTTCTGGCCAGCATATTTTTCCCGGAGTTTCGGTTTTTCAATCTTGCCGGTTGGATTTCTCGGGACATCATCAAAGAAAAAACTGCGCGGGCGCTTGTAGCGCGGCAACCCTTGGCAAAAAGACTCCATATCGGCATCAGTCAGCCTCCGGCCCGGTTTAGGATCGACAATCGCGGCAACGACCTCACCCAAACGTTCATCCGGCAGACCGATTACCGCGACATCATTAATATCCTTATGCCCCTGGAGAAAGTCCTCAATCTCAACCGGAAAAATATTTTCGCCGCCCGTTATAATAATGTCTTTTTTGCGATCAACCAGAAAAATGAAACCATCTTCATCCATCCGGGCAACATCACCGGTAAAAAGCCAGCCATCCCGCAAGGAACGGGCGGTCTCTTCCGGGTTTTGATAATACTCACGCATCACGCCGGGGCCTCTAACTACCAGTTCACCTTTCTCTCCCTGCGGCAGGGGTTCACCCAGAGCATCGACAATCCGGCACTCCCAGTCAAAACCCGGAATGCCGATAGCCCCGACTTTATGAGTATTGCCCATTCCTAAATGGACACAGCCGGGGCCTGTGGATTCACTCAGGCCGTAATTTGTATCATAATCGTGTTTCGGAAAAACCTGCAGCCACTCTTTAATCAAACTCGGCGGCACCGGCTGAGCCCCGATATGCATCAGCCGCCACTGGTCAAGTTTATATTTTTTCAAATCAACGCTGCCGTCCTCAATTGCATTGAGAATATCCTGGGCCCAGGGCACCAGCAACCAAACGATAGTCCCGCCTTCTTCCGAAACCGCATCCAGAACCCACTCCGGCTTTGCTCCTTTCAGAATTACCGCTTTGGCCCCGACAATAAAATTGCCGAACCAGTGCATTTTCGCCCCGGTATGATAGAGCGGCGGAATCAGAATAAGGTTGTCGGAGTGAGTTTGCAAGTGGTGCCGGTTTTCGACGATGCAGGATGATTCCAGATTGCCATGCGTCAATAAAATCGGTTTCGGCATCCCGGTAGTACCGGAAGTAAAGTAGAGTGCTGCACTCTCATCAGCCTTAAAGTTAAGTTGCGGATCGGTAGTTTCATAATTATCGACCAGATCAAGGTAGTTTTCAACCCCGGCAAAGCCACATGAACCAAGACTGAAAAAATGTTTAATCGAAATCAGCTCATCTTTTACGGCGCCGACCCGGGCAAAAAATTCGGGCCCGAAAAAGATAACATCAGCATCGGCAACTTGGACGCAGTGTTTAATGTTTTCACTGTCAAAACGGAAATTAAGCGGCACCACCCAGGCCCCGCTGCGCAAAATTCCGAAATAAAGCGGCAGCCACTCGAGTGAGTTCATAAAAAGATGCACCACTTTGCTGCCGGGGCCGATTCCACGGGCCCGGAGCAGATTGGCAATCTGGTTTGCCTGCTGATCAAACTCCAACCAGCTGATCTCACGCCGGGTAGCATTTTCCGGATCGCGTTCGATCAGAGCCGTTTCATTCGTATACATCCGCCGGTTACGTGCCAGAATCTCAGTAATCAACATAACGATTTCCTTTGTATTAAATTTTAATCAGATTTATGGGTATAAATATATTGAAAAATATTATCTTTCAAGCTGTAAGGCATTAGCAATTTTCAGACCGAAACAAAAAAAGTTTTTTCACTACCCCCTCCCCCCAAACTACTGCCGACAAATTAACTTTTAAAGATAAAACTCTTTACCGATTAACGGTAAAAATTCCCCCATTCATGTAAATTATTGAGTTGCCAAAAACGCAGCAACAAGGTAGAAGTCAAGCCAATATGGAAACTATCAATCTCAAGATTAAAAGAGTCAGCTATGTCAATTCTGACAATGGCTACGTTGTTCTAAAAGGTGAAAGCGGCCGCCGGCTGGTGACCGCAGTCGGCACCCTGCCTGAAGCTTTAGATGGTGGTAAACTTGCCGGTACCGAGTTTGAATTTTCCGGCAGCTGGGAGATGAGTAAATTCGGGCGCCAGTTCGCCTTTGTCAAAGCCCGGATCATCACGAATGAGATTTTCTATTTCCTCGCCAAAGTAGTTAAGGGGTTAGGTGATAAATTAGCCCGAAAGCTATTGGAACATTACGGAGAAAAAGAGCTTACAAAAATTCTTGAGAATAATCCGGAAAAGCTCTTGGAATTTAAAGGGATTAAAGAAAAAAAATTAAAGCAGATAACAACCTCATGGGGTAAGCAGAAAAACTTAAGGACACTTTCCGAATTTCTTCTGCCGCACGGCATCACTCCTAACCTGCTGATTCGTATTTACAATGCCTTCGGCGATGATGCTGTCAAAAAAATTCAGCTCAACCCTTACTCACTCACCGATATCCGGGGAATTGGTTTTAAGACCGCTGATGAAATTGCCCAAAAACTGGGCTTGGATTTTGCCTCCGGTTATCGGGTTGAGGCGGCAATCAACCATCTTCTGCTTGAAGCCGGCGATCAGGATGGCCACACCTATGTCGTTCCGGAAACATTATATATACAACTCAGCGAACTCCTCGATAATGAAACCGATAAAGTTGATCCGACAACCTTTGAACAGGTTGTCAGAACAATGCAGAAAGCGGAAAAAATTGTAATTGAACAAGATCAACGTATCGCCCTGAAAGCTTTTCACTATATGGAGAATTACCTCGAAACTTTCTTTCGCAACCGTTCACAGGAGCGCTTTCAACCACTTTTAACAGCTGATACAGTTGACCACTTTATCGACCAGCAACAGCAACACCTGAACTTCTCTTTGGCACCGCAACAGCGCCGGATTATAAATATGATTGGCACCGGCAAATGCCGCCTCTATGCTCTTTCCGGCTTTGCCGGTACCGGGAAATCGACGCTGGCGCGAATTATTCTAAATCTCCTGGTAGAAAATTATTGTGAGCGCAAACAGATAACCTGCTGTGCTTTTACCGGTATGGCTGCGGCCCGGGTGCGCAAACTCAGCGGGTTTCAAGCTTACACTATTCATTCCCTGCTTAAATACCAGGGCGACAACCGTTTTGAGTTCAACCGGGACAAGCCCCTCCCCTACAAGGTCATCCTGCTTGATGAAGCCGGCATGGTCAATACTCAGATTTTCTATCGCCTGGCCCAGGCCGTACGGCCTGAGACCATCTTCATTATGATAGGCGATCCGGCCCAGCTGCCGCCGATCGGGGCCGGAAATGTTTTCTCCGACATCATCACCAAACCCTACCTCGCCCACACCAGTCTGACGCAGATATTTCGCCAGAGTGAGGATTCGGTTCTGGTCCATTTTGCCAATATTATCCGCAAAGGTGAGATGCCGCCGGACTACGAGCAGAGTTATCAGGATTTTATATTTATGCGTGAAGATATCCCGAACTATTTTCAGCTGAAAAAGGAACTTCCGGAAAAGGAGCTGCGCGAGATTCGGAATATGTGCAACGAGCGCATCCGCAAACTTATCCTCGAACTCGCCGCCAAGGCAGTCAACCGCCTGAAATTTCCGACCTGGGATTT
This sequence comes from bacterium, assembly GCA_029935295.1. Classification (GTDB taxonomy): domain Bacteria; phylum Desulfobacterota; class Anaeroferrophillalia; order Anaeroferrophillales; family Tharpellaceae; genus Tharpella. The sequence goes on from JAOZKP010000153.1 coordinate 6,277, forward strand.
TCAGGTTCTGACCCCGGTCCGCCGCGGTCCATTAGGAACTGAAGTCTTAAATCATCAGTTACAAAATGTATTCAATCCGGACAGCCCCTGTCAAACTGAACGTTTCGGCACAATTTTTAAAGTTGACGATAAAGTCGTGCATCTGCAGAATAAAGATATGGAGTGCGCCCGTTACCAGACCGGAGCCTCACCCAGTCACACCGGCGGCTGGCGACGGCAGCGCATCTTTAATGGTTTTGTCGGCATCATTAAAGAGATTGACCTGGAAAATGAACTGTTTTATGTAATCTATCCCGGCCCTCTGGTAGTCCGCTACAATTTCGACCATATTCGCGATATTATTGATCTTGCCTACTGTTTGACTGTCCATAAAGCACAGGGCAGCCAGTACAAATATGTCGCCATCCCTTTAAGCAACAGTCATTTTATGATGCTTAACAACAAATGGTTCTATACGGCGATCACCCGGGCCGAAAAAAAAGTCTACCTGATCGGCCAGACATTTGCATTAAAAAGAGGCTGCACCAACGCCGACACCACAATCCGCAATACTTTTTTGTCACTCAATTAACCCCCT
>JAOZKP010000504.1 GCA_029935295.1 bacterium
TACTTATCACTTCACCTACGGAGGGTAAAATTATGTTAAAGAAATTGATTTTATTTACAACCATTTTTAGCATGGTTGTGGGTTTAAGTACGGCGGGGGCGTCTCCGTACATGGTTTATGACCTGGGTCAAGGCATTGGCTACGGTATTAATGACTGGGGTAACGTTACCGGAATATCTTACGACTCAGCGACCTACGGCCCGGCTGTGTGGGTGGATGGAGCCATGACATCTCTCCCGGGGGCTTACAAGGGCATGCCTATGGATATCAACAACGCCGGAGTCGTGGTGGGCAATGACGGGTTTGGCAAGGGTATTGTCTGGTATCCGCCCTACGGATCCGATAATATGGTCTATTTGAGGGGGGTGGAAGAACACTCTGGTAACTACGCGCCATGCGGAGTGCAAAGCATAAGCAACGGTGGCTTCGTCATTGGCCATTCCTTTACAAAGTGGAACTATATGCGGGATTGGTGGGATGAGATGCACGCCACAATCTGGGATCCAGACGGCGTTCCGAGAGACCTTGGGGCGTTACCCGGCAGCAGTGAAAGCTTAGGTTTCGGCATCAACGATGCTGTTCATGTGGTCGGTGAGAGTGATGCCAAAGTCTTCTACGGGATTATCGATATTATAGCGATGCCTTTGTTGCCATCAGGCAGTTCCGCATATGACATCAACAACGCTGATCAGTTTGTTGGTCATTATAGATTTAATGGTAGCTACGTTGCTTATCGCTCCAGTGTTTTGCCTCTCGGTGGGGGTCTGAAGCTGCTCGGTGACTCCTCTTGGGCAGGAAGCTTCGGGCAAAGTCTCAACGACGCCGGTGAAGTAGTGGGACCTAGTCCGAGGGGCGCCTTCGTCTGGAATGCCTGGGACGGGATGAGGCAACTTGATCAACTGATTCACGAAGATGATCCGCTCTACGGAAAGGTTACGCTAAATGGAGCGAGGGCAATCAACAACCACGGCTTGATTGTGGCGAATGGCCACTATATCGACGACACCGTGCGACACGTGTTTGTCCTGAGGCCCATAAACCTGAGCGCGGCCTATCTGACGACCGGTTCTCCCGTATCCATCAGTCAGGTGGTAAACACGCCGCAAACAGCGTTTGACATGAAATTCGACTATCGTTTCGAGACGACTACAGGAGTTTTGACCGTTTGGCTGGACTCTGACCATCTCGTGACGATTCCTGCACCGACGACCCTTTCGCCTATGCAGACCGAGACCATCACTATTGATGTTCCGCACTTGGATCTGAGCAATGTAGAGTTCGAGTTTGAGCTGGACGGAGCAGATGGATCCACAGTGGTACTAGACAATATTATCTTCCCGGGGGTCGAAAACGGTCGCTTTGCATCGGGTGATTTCTTTGGCTGGACCACCGAGGTATCGGGAGCGGGCTCACTGGTCATTGAGGCACCACCGGAAGTCCCCGAGGGGTTGCTGGCTACGATCGATATCGATCCCAATGTGCTGAACCTCAAGTCCAAGGGCCGTTGGATCACGACATACATAGAGTTACCGGAAGGCTACGGCGTTACCGACATCGATCAGGCGACGGTTGCCATTACCGATGTCGGTGGTGAGGCGGCAAATATTCCCGCTGAATGGAAACCGGTAACAATCGGAGATCACGATCTCGATGGGATTGCCGATCTGAGTATTAAGTTTTTGCGCGCCGATGTCACAGAGATAGTGACGGATAACGGAGATGCCGATATCGAGGTATCTGGCAAGTTGTTGGACGGGACAGCATTTTCTAGTATCGATCGCATTCATGTAATTCATTAAGGAAAAACAGGCGGAATTAAGAGGCGCTTCCGTCAGTGAGTGCATGACCGCTTGAGAGCGTATGCCTATGGAATAAACTTAACCTTGCCACTTGCAAGTTTTAATTATAAGTTTATTTCACCAAGTTAACACTATCTGCGATAATCCAAAAAATCAAAAGATCAAACAAGGGTCACTCATTCTCGGGTGGTCCTTGTTATTTCAT
>JAOZKP010000505.1 GCA_029935295.1 bacterium
TCCACACCCCTAATCCCTACAACGGCAACGTAGGCAGCTGTTATATTGTCACTTTCAAGCAGGGCCTGTTCGCGGCCGTGTTCCCAGGACAGGCCGGCAATTTCCCGGTATTTTTCTTTGAACTGAGCGTAGAGATTGCGACCGTCAAGGTCTCGTTCAAATTGGGCAATATGGCCCTGTTTGCCGTAATAGCCGCAATGCTCATCAAAAACCTTGACGAAGACCGAGAGCAGCGCATCGACCTGGGTTTTGCTGATAACGTCGGCCTTCTGATCGATATTAAAGAGAATACTCTGCGAAGGAGTGGCAACTGCTCTTCTCAAATCACCGCGTAGAATCTCATTGCCATCACATTTAGGCAGAAAAAGATCGAGGGCCAGAGAGTCGCCGATCGAACGATTTTCCAGAATCAGCGAAAGTATCTTCAAAAGATGGGATTTACCGGAACCGAAAAAGCCGGAAATCCAGACACCATTGGCCCCTTCATAATTATTGTAGGCATCAAGGAAGCTTTCCAGGCGCTGAGAAATTTCACTGGTTAAGACATACTCTTCCAGTTCAAGGTGAAGGCTGGTGTCATCATCAGCCTTGATTACCCCTTCAATAGGCCGGTCAATCGGTTTTTGAAAGATATCTTTTAAAATCATCTTTTACACCTTAAGTTGAACCCTAACAATTGTAATTAAAAATATCAAAAGCTCGGTAATATTTGTCATCCCGCAATCTGCCGAAAAGATCCAGTGAGGTGCCCTCTCCGGGTGTAAATGTATATGAACCGGGGAAAAACAGGATGGTGGGCTGATCTTTGGCTGTACTCTGCAGATTATTGAGAACGTTGTGTGAGCGAATATAGGGAAAAACCTCTCCGACTCCGGTCAGGAACATAACGTCGAAATCAACGGCGGCCATTTTTTCGGCGATGGCCGGAATCAGGTGGTTTTCCGAATCGAGGATGCCCTGCAGTAGCTCCAGGAGCTGATCTTTGGTGACACTCTTTTCAGTGGTCATCACCCGCTCAAAAATATTACGCTTTTTAAGCAGCTCCAGCGCCAGATCGTAGAGATTGACCTCCAGAACCTGAACCCCTTTTTTCGCTAAAGCGTTACCCAGTTGTTTCTGCAGCCGGTTCATGGTGACAATCTCTTCCGGCGGGAAGGGACAGATGAAAAAGGGCACTTCGTTGCCGAGTCCCTGCATAGTCAGAAAACGCCGGCTGCTGATTACTTTTAAGAGGTGGTCGTACTTTTGGGCGCCGCCGGGGGCAGCGGCAGACGGTGTCAGTGTAGTTGTCACTTAAATCAGCTCCTTTACATCCCGGTCGGAGATGGGAAAACAGGCAAACAGAGAAGGGTTGTCAGCGGCTATTACAGTTGCCAGATTCCAGGTGAAGAGGGCAGGGATAATTAGGTTCTCAGGTCCCAGCAGTTCAGCCTCCTGCATCATCCGGAATAGAACCGAGCGGTTTTTATCTTTGGTGGAGGGGCTTAAATTCTCCAGCTCTTCATGCCAGTGGGTTTTCTGGTCGTAAAAACGGCTGTAATCTTCTCGGTTGAGTGTAATTTCAAGGCCCAAAAACTTTTCTCTTAACACCTCAAGAGCAAATTCTCGGATAAAGGCGTAGCGTTTACAGGCGGCCAGCCAGAGCAGGTAGTTTTGTTCCAGGTGGGTGCCGGTGGCCAGAAGTTTAAGCTGGCTGTCGGTCAGGAGCGCAAGACGCGAGGTGATCTCCTGCAAAACGCGTTTGGCCGTGCTCTGGGTGCGGGCCTGCAAAAGATTGTTTGCGAGAGCGGTTTCTTTAACTTCGGGCCAGTTTTTAATTTTCAGGTAGAGATTTGTGAGGCTGACGGACTCCTGATAAAAGAGTCCGCCGGTGGTAAAGGACATGAGATATTTGTAGGTTGTCATTGGTTTATATTAAAAAGGACACGTCTAAAAAAAATTTATCTTCTGGCTAAACGGGCAAAAAGGACAAAAAGGGGTAATACTTCAAGGCGTCCGGCCAGC
>JAOZKP010000506.1 GCA_029935295.1 bacterium
GATTGGGGTCATACTTGATATTTGCGTTTCCCAGCAACATGTCAAGTTTGACCTCGGTTACAGAGGGGCGAAGCCTAAACCCGCACCCTCTCGATTTTCTTTGCGACTTTGCACCCAAAGAACATAAACGTCTTGGCGAAAAAACTTTTAAAATAAAACTCAAAACATCAACAAGTTAATCTAATTAAAAAAGCTAAATTTTAATTTTATGGAACTATACGGCAATCATAACGATCTCAAGCCCCGCCAACGGAAACTGATTTCCCGCCTTTACCGGCGCCGGTCGCTACCGGAAGAGGTAATAAGTCAAGAATTAGCGCGGCAGCTGTGTCTTTTAAGTCTCGATTGCGGCCGGCAGCTGGGACTTATGCTGGACCGCCAAGGCCGGGTTGAGATGGTAATTGTCGGTGACAGTCAGGCGATCGCCATTCCCTCTCTGCATCGTTACCGCCTCGGTCACGGCCGCCTGCGCGGCCTGCGCTGTATTCATACGAGCTTCGGCCCGGAAATTCTTAATCGGGAGGATGTCACTGATCTGACAATGCTCCGGCTTGATCTGCTGGCGGTTATCAGTTTCGACAGCGCCGGCCTACCGGAAAATATTGAAATCGCTCACCTGGCCCCCGGAGTCGAAACCACCGCACACATCACCCTGCCACAGATTCCGATTGACAAACTCGACCTGCACTGCCTGGAACTTTTTCAGAGCCTGGAAAGTGCCGCCGTCAGCAAATTTTCCCATCAAACCATTGATGATGAAAAACAACGGGCAATCATCGTCAGCATCGGGCCGGATGCCTCAAGAACCCTGGATCAATCAATTACTGAGATGAGTGAATTAGCTCGGGCCGCCAAAATCACTGTGGTTGACACTTTCACCCAGCAGCGCAAGCTTAACCCGCATACCGCTATCGGCTCCGGCAAATTGAAAGAGATTATTATCGCATCGATGGAACAGGACGTCGATCTTCTGATTTTTGACCACGATTTGAGCCCGACCCAGGTCAACAATCTCTCCCGCGAAACCGATCTCAAAATTATCGACCGGACACTTTTAATCCTCGACATCTTTGCCCGCCGGGCTCTGAGCCGTGAGGGCAAACTCAAGGTTGAACTCGCTCAGCTTAAATACCGACTGCCGCGGATCTCCGACAAAACCACGGCCCTGTCACGATTAACCGGCGGTATCGGTAGTCGTGGGCCGGGGGAAACGACGCTGGAGATCGACAGAAGGCGAATCCGTGAACGGATAACAAAAATTGCAAAACGGTTGAAAAAGATGGCCCGGAGCCGGGCCAATGCAAGGAAGAGACGCAAACGCAATCAACTGCCGCAGGTCTCAATTGTCGGCTATACCAATGCCGGCAAATCGACATTACTAAACGTGCTGACCAAAAGTGAAATTTTTACTGAAGATCTCCCTTTTGCAACTCTGGACCCGACGACCCGGCGCTTACGCCTGCCGCAGGAACAGGAGATCATCATCACCGACACTGTCGGTTTCATCAAAAAACTTCCTAAAGACTTGATGGATGCATTCCGCACCACTTTAGAAGAACTCAATGAGGCCGATCTTCTGCTGCACCTTATTGACAGCAGCAACAGTGAGGTAGATGAACAGATTGAAACGGTAGAAGTGATCTTAAAAGAGCTTGAACTTGACCATATTCCAACCCTGACCGTTGCCAACAAGATTGATCTGGTCAACCCCGAAATTGTGCAGTGGCTAAGAAAACAGCATCAGGCAATCGCCATCTCGGCCCGACAACCGGAAACCCTGCCGCCGCTGCTGAAAGCTATCACCGCAATTCTCGCCCGACACTCTCGTAACTAGTGCCTGACCGAATACCTGACAATTTTCTTGAGTGCAAGGCAGGCGAAGATTTTAACCGGAGGTATACACTAAGTATTCCGAGGATTAAAATTTGAGCCTAACGCCGCAATCGAGGAAATTGGCGGTTTTCGGTCGCGCACTAACTACTGAAATCAGCTGCCAACCGGG
>JAOZKP010000154.1 GCA_029935295.1 bacterium
ATCAATTTTATCGCCATGATTATGACCGTGACCGTGACCACTTTTTTGATCCATTTATGGCCTTTAAGGACGGTGAGGTGGACCCCGATCTGGCTGCCGAGCATGGTGCCGCCGGCGAGAACCAGCCCCAATGACCAGTCGATTTTACCTTCCATTGCAAAAATTACCAGAGAAAGCATTGTATAGGCCAGAATACTCAAAACTTTAACGGCGTTGCCTTTAACCAGGTCGAGACCGGCCATGGTTGTTGCCGCCAAAATCAGAAAACCGACCCCGGCTTGAACAAAACCGCCATAGATGCCGACGAAAAAGAATCCAATCACCAAAGCTGTTCGGTTAAACGGTTTTTCACCCTCTTCGTCAAATTTCTTTTTTAATGGGTCCCAAAGGGTCCATAAGGTAACGACAATCATTAAAACGGCGAGAATATTCTTGAACATCTCATCGCCGATTGTAACCGCAACTTTGGAACCGAACAGGGCTCCGACAACTGCCGGCCCAGCCGCCCAGCGAACATAGCGCCAGTCAACAACTTTATGCCGCTGAAAACTCCACGACGCTGTGACATTCTGACAGAAAATTCCGACCCGGTTGGTGCCGTTGGCAACCACCGGCGGCAATCCCATAAAAATAAGCAGCGGAATCGTCAGAAAAGAGCCGCCGCCGGCAATAACATTAAGGCAGCCGGCAATCAGGCCGACCAGGAAAAGTATGAGATATTGCAGCATGATTTATGATCTTGAGTTTTTGTAAAATAGAGTCTGTAAGTGATTCACTTCCTTTACTATTGAAGTAAATCAATGTCAATCAATCTGTCCAAACGCAGACCTTGCAGAATTCTACCAGTTTCACCCCTTGACAATTAAGCTTGTCATAAATATCTTGGCAACTGATTTACTTCTGGAAACGATTCAGATTTACTGTAGTGCAACTGGGTCGGGAAGGGTAGTTATGTTTTCCAATTGTTTAACCAAATATAATTAACTAACAAGAGAGGAAATGCACCAATGAGTAAAAAAGAGACCATGCAGTTTGAAACCGAGATTCAGCAGTTGCTGGATTTGATTATCCATTCCCTTTATTCTCACAAAGAGATTTTCCTGCGCGAACTTATCTCTAACTCTTCTGATGCCCTGGATAAGCTGAAATTCAAGAGCCAGACCGATCAATCTATTCTGGGTGACGATACCGAACTTAAGATTCAAATTGAGACCGATGAGAAAGAGCGCACGATTACGATTATCGATAACGGCATCGGTATGACCCGGGAAGAAATTATTGAAAATCTGGGAACGATTGCCAAATCGGGAACCAAAGGTTTTGTTGAAGCCCTTTCCGCCAAAGATAAGGGTGACTCGTCAATGGATTTGATTGGTCAGTTCGGCGTGGGTTTCTACTCAAGTTTCATGGTTGCTGACCGTGTGGTTCTAACTAGCCGGGCGGCTGAATCTGACGGCGCCTGGTGCTGGGAGTCCAAAGGTGACGGCAGCTATACGATTGAAGAGTGTGAGCAGGCGGAGCGGGGTACCAAGGTTACTCTGTATCTGCGAGAGGCTTCCGAAAATGAGGATCAGGACTATACCAAAGAGTGGGTTGTTCGTTCCACTGTTAAAAAATATTCCGATTTCGTAACCTATCCGGTGGAGATGGAGATTGAGCGGCAGGAGACCCCGAAGGATGACGAGGGCAAACCGATTGAAGGGGCTGAGCCGATCAAAAAAATTGAAACTGAAACCTTGAACTCAATGAAGCCGCTCTGGAATAAGCGAAAAAGTGAAGTTGAAGATGAGGAGTACAAGGAATTTTATAAGCACCTCTCCCATGACTGGAATGATCCGCTCGATATTATTCATCTGAATGCGGAAGGTATTCTTGAATACAATGCCCTGATGTTTATCCCGGGTCAGGCTCCTTTTGATCTGTTTACGCCGGAAAATAAATCGGGGATGCAGCTTTATGTGCGCAATATCTTTATTATGGACAACTGTGAAGAGCTGCTGCCGGTCTATTTGCGTTTCGTCAAAGGGGTGGTCGATTCGGCTGATATTTCACTCAATGTTTCGCGTGAGATTCTGCAGCAGGACCGGATTGTCAGCAAAATCAAAAAGAATCTGGTGAAAAAGGTCCTCGAGCGCCTGGCAACTATGCTTAAGGACGAGCGTGAAACCTATATTAAATTCTGGTCGGCTTTTGGCCAGGTTGTTAAAGAGGGCCTGCATAGTGATTTTGAGAATAAAGAAGCAATCTCTGATCTGCTGTTGTGTTCTTCGACGGCCGGAGATGATCTAACAACTTTGCAGGAATATGTCGATAGAATGCCGGAAGCGCAGAAAGAGATCTACTACATTACTGGTGAGGATCGCGATACCCTGTTGGCTTCTCCTCATCTTGAGATTTTCAAGGATAAAGGTTTTGAGGTTCTGTTGTTGACTGATCCGGTTGATGAGTGGGTTATTCAGGGACTTAATGAGTACAAAGAGAAAAGTCTTAAATCGGTAGCCAAAGGTGACGTTGATCTCCAGAGTGAGGATGAGAAAAAAGATGGCGAAGAGCAGCTTAAAAAAGTTGCCGATGAGTATGCCGAGTTGATCAAATTTATCAAAACCAGTCTCGGTGATGACAAGGTTTCAGAGGTTAGAATTTCCCAGCGTCTGACCGGAAGCCCGGTCTGTCTGGTTGCCGGCGAGCACGACATGAGTGCGAGCATGGAGCGGATCTTGAAAGCCGCTAATCAGCCGGTGCCGCCGAATAAACGGGTGTTGGAGATTAATGCCAATCATGAACTGCTGCTTAAAATGCGCGAGCTCTTCGGTAGTCAGGGGGAGAGTGACATTTTAAAGGAGTTCTCAGAATTGCTTTACGATCAGGCTCTCTTGACAGAAGGTTCCAAAGTGGTTTCACCGGAGACATTCTGTAATCGTCTGACCAGTTTGATGCTTAAGGCGGTTTCGGCGTAACAGTTTCCATTGTCGACAATGGTTGATTTTTAAGACAATGAGTGAGGGGGAGTGGAGAAATCTGCTCCCCTTTTTTTTATGGCCGATTTTTTATGGTTGGGTTTATACTTTTACTTTAAAATGAGAACTGATTTTCGCCTGAATCTCAGCCAGGTGGGAAAGGGCTCTTTTTAACATTGCCAGCTCAATATCGGTTATGGTTTTCGGGTCTATAAAATTATTCGGCGGCAAGTTACTGTCCATCATAATTATCTGATGTTTTAACCGGCTCTGCATCAAATAGTTGTATACCTCGGTTGTCTCTTTATAGGTGCTCTCTTTAATTGCACCGAGTTCATAGAGTTTTTTTATTCGTACCAGGGTGTTAGTTTCGCTGATATTGTATTCCAGAGAATAGATTCTGGCGAAATTTGACAGCAGCTTCATGGCACTTTTTATATTGAAAGCTTCCGGATTTTCATCCGATGATCCGACGACAATTTTACCGAAAAAATTTATGGGTGGTTTGTAATGCAAGGCTTCTTGGGCAAAAGTGATGAAAAAAAGCTGATTTTTTTGCAGCATACTGGCAATATATTGGCGTAGCTCTTCGGTAAGTTTACGTGTGCCGAAGAGGTTCCTGAAATCAAAGAAAATTCTGACATTCAGTAGGTTTTGCTCCGTAGTTTCAGTTATCCAGCAGTGGAAATAATTTTCCCAGGATGAAACCGGCTGGCACCATTTCGGGTTCATTGCCATAATCTCTCCTGTGCAGAGGCTGTAGCCGGCCTGATTCAGATTTTTGCATACTTTTTCCCCAAGCGACAAGAAATAAGCTTCAGTTTCTTCCTTTTCAGCTTCCTTAATGTCTTCATATATTATGGCATTGTCCTGATCGGTTACCAGTGTTTGTTCAGAGCGTCCTTCGCTGCCGAGGACTATAAAAGCGAAATCAACCGGAGGCGGTCCTAGTTCTTCAATTGCAAAAGTAATAATTTTTTCACTGATCAGATCCGAAATTTTACTAATAAGTTTGGTGATATTTTCCGGTTTTGCACCACAGTTAATCAAGGTTTTGATAAGCCGGGGCAGCCGCTCATGGGCCTCGGTAAGAGTCTCGACAGACTCAGCTTCATGCACTTCCCGTATAAGTAATGAAGATGAATATTGGTGAAAGTGTACCAGATCCCGATTATCAATTATTCCGTTGATCCGGCCATCATCACCTTTGGTGAACAGATGGCCGATGAACTCTTCTTGGGCGAGCAGGGTTACTTCATATACTAAGGCATCATCCGGTACGGAGACGATTGGGGAGCTCATTATCTGGTAAATTGGAGTTTCCGGGGCCATGTTTTCCGCGACATAGCGGTGGGAGATATCGTAATCAGTTACTATGCCGAGATCATCTCCGGTTTCAGTCTGGATTAGAAGTACACTGCGTCGATGTTTTTTCATGATTCTGGCAGCTTTAAGGATAGAGCAATTCATGCTGCAGAAGAGGGGTGGGGTAGTAAATTTTTTGACTGGTTGATTTATGAAGAGTAGTGATGTCTGGAGCTCAACGATGAGGTTTTCGCGTTCCTGTTCATTTTTTACCCTTTCTGTGATATTCTCAATTATACCTTCAAATTCTTTAATCACTCCATCATTGTTCAATGTTTCTCTCATTGAAATTGAGATAACTGTATTGCTGCCATCATGTTTTTCCAGGGGGAGAATCTTTTTTTTGACAAACCCTTCTTGCTTGAGCTGGGACTTCAGGTTTTCCCAGTCATCTGTTTTTGAAAAAAGTTGTGAAAATGGTGTTTGAAAAAGTTGCTCCCGGTTTTTATAGCCGAGAATTTCAGCTGTAGCCGGATTAGCTTCAATAAAATTTCCATTTTTGGAGGCATCGATGCTAAAAACTCCAATATGCAGGTTGTCGGCAAGAGACTGGTAGCGTTGTTGACTGACCCCTAATTTTTTCTCCATCAGAGCCCAGTATATTTTTTTAGATTCTTTAAGATCTTTTTCCGTTTGACCGCATTTTTTCTCAATCTTCAGGCTTTTCTGGGTAAAGTAAAAGAGTATCAGGGCAATAAGTATAGTTATGAAGCAAAATATTTTAATGACAGTGTTGCTCAAAGGGATGGTTATGAGAAACATGGAGATGATAAAGAGAAGAATGGCGAGTAATGTGGGGGATATGATTCTCAGGAAAAAACTTTTACCGGTACGTTGTTTCATGTTTTCCCTCCCAGGTTTTTTTAAGGTGGGGCTGGGATCATGTTTGTTTAATAGGTATCAGATCGCAGGTTCAGCGTCAATAATTATCTTATTAAAAATGTTGATATGCCATAAGGGTTGACTTTTTAGTTGGTTATTAAGTATGAGAAAAGAGAGATTGGAGAAAATTACTCACTTTTTTTGTCTATATTATTTGTTGTAGGTTAAGCTTTTGCGGCAATCATCTTCACTGAAACCTCGGGTTTTGATTGAGACTTTAGGTTGTAAAGTCAACCATTATGAGAGCCAGGGGCTGGCGGCAGGTTTTCGCCAAACTGGTTGGGATGTGGTGAAAAAGGCGCCGTTTGATGCCGTTGTCATCAACAGTTGCGCGGTTACGGCCGAGGCCGGGCGTCAGAGTCTGCAGTCGGCAAGACGCGCTTTGAAACGGTATCCTGAAGCTTTAGTGGCACTGACCGGTTGTGAAGTGGTTGCCGATCCGGAAAAAGTTTTAGAGATTAAAGAGTTGGGGGCAATCTTTGGTAATCATGGGAAAAAGAATCTGGTTGCCGAATTGACCCGAAAAATTTTCGCTGATAAATCCAGAAAAACCGGTTCTGTCGCGGTTGATTTTTCCGGTGAACTTGAAATAGATCTGCTTCGGGCTGATTCTATCCGGGGCCGCAGCCGGGCTGTGGTTAAAGTACAGGACGGCTGCAACTCTTTCTGCCGCTACTGTATCATTCCTTATCTTCGAGGGCGTTGCCGGAGTCTGGAGCCGGAGAAAGTTCTGGCTGAGTGCCGGGAACTGGCGGCGGCAGGTTTCAGGGAAGTGGTACTGACCGGAATACATTTAGGGCGTTACGGTGATGATGCTGGCAAAAGTTTCAGTCTGACCTCACTGCTTCTGCGGATGGTTAATGAGTTGCCCGGTTTAAGGGTTCGTTTAGGTTCTCTGCAGCCGCATGAGATAACTCCTGAAATCATTGAACTCCTGCTTGATCCGCAGATTGCGGTCTGTGAGCATCTGCATCTCTCACTGCAATCGGCCAGTGATCGGGTTTTAGGTGCGATGGGGCGGCCCTACCGGCGGTCGGATATTGAAGATATTTTTATGCAGTTGACTGAAGGTGTGGGCCGGGTTGCGATTGGCACTGACCTGATAGTCGGTTTTCCGGCAGAAACTGAATCTGCTTTTGCCGAAACCTATGCGTTGATTGAGAAAGTGTCGCTCACGTATCTGCACGTTTTCCCTTATTCGCCGCGTCAGGGAACGGTTGCGGCTTCCTGGCCGGATCGGGTGTCGGCCACAGAGAAAAAGCTGCGGGCCAAGCAGATTGCGGATTTGGGACGGACCAAACGCGATGAGTTTGCTCAGGCCAATATCGGCCGTCCGCTTAATGTTTTAATTGAGACAAAAAAAGAGGATAAGGGTGAAGGGGCTTGCTGGTTTGGTCACAGTCGCAATTATCTGCCGACAATTATCCCGATTTCAGAGAATATGACGCAGTTTCGGGCCGGAGATGAGATTATCGTAACCCCTCGGAAATGGGAAAACGGCCGTTTGCTGGCAGAGAAATCTACATAATATTTGATTTCTGGTTATTTAAAAATATAAAGGAGAGCAAGGAACTATGGAATTTGTACCCGCCGAAATT
>JAOZKP010000507.1 GCA_029935295.1 bacterium
TACGTAAAAGTGTAGTTTTACCAGAACCTACCTCACCAGTAAGAAGGGTAAAGCCGGCTCGTTCTTGGATACCGTATTCTAGATAGCTAAGTGCTTTTTTATGACCCTGACTGAGATAGAGAAAACGAGGGTTAGGAAGGAGCTCGAAAGGTTTGTCGGTGAGATTGAAAAAGTCTCGATACATAGATGATAGTTCACGGTTATAAGGGTTCAACTATTAAAAGTTAAAAACATGGATTTTATCGGCCTAGTCTCCAACCTATGCTTAGAAGAGCTATATTATTACGGTAATCATTTTCATCAATATCGGAATCATCTATATGGTATGTATAGCTTAGGGAAATGTCAAAATTTCTGATAAAATTATAGTTAATAGAGCAACCTAAACCATAACGATCAACCTTTTCATTGTCAGGCTCAAATTCCCAATAGGCATAATTGGAGTCAAAATTGAGAGTGAACCGTTTATAGAGTGGATAAGAGATGTTCAACCGGCCACCGACAGATTTATCTTCGGAACGATAATCTTTAAACTCCAAATTTTCTTCACTGTATTTGCTTTTAGTGGTAAAGAACTCTAGGTTGGCATTGAGTCGTTTATGATAATTAACGAAAGCACGGGCTACATCTGATTTAGAAATTCCACGGCTGACGGAAACAACATAGTCCCGGTTGTACGTCAAGCCTAAATCTATCCTATTTGACAACTCATAATCAACACCTATCCCCCAAAGGTTCCCATCATAACTGCCACTTTCATCAAAATCAAAAAATGACATTCCACCCTTCAGATTAAAAGTTAATCGAGAACCAATTTTCTGTCCTAATGTTGCAAAAATATCATGACGCCTAAAATCTTCGTCTTCATAATTGTTGTCATATTTATGATTCGTAAAAACATAACCAATACCGCATGAGGTTCTAAGGCTGACCTGTTTATTTAGATTGACATATACAACATGCTCTTGCCAGTCATTGGGTTCATCATTTTTATCTACATAACTCCAAGAACCCAATTCTTGATAGGTTACGTAATGGTATTCATACCCCAATTCAGCATTAAAAGTTGAAGATATACGCCAATTGTAATTGGGATTTATAGAGAGATCATAGCTCAGGGCTCGATTGACAAAACTGTTTTCTCCCGCACTGGCATCCCTCTCATCAACAACTACCGTACTGACATTCGCGGTAGCCACTACCGTAAAGGGATCTCCTGGAAAAAGTGTAGCCGACCCACGCGCCCTTTGGATCTCTCTGAAATCAGTCTGATTTTCGTCACTGTTATCTTTGTAATACTGCAGGTGCCACGAATAATCGAGGTCGACATCAAGATGGCTACTCTGCATAAAAAATGAGATCCCCGGATCAATTGACGTAATCCAATCATCTTCTTTATCTCGCCGATCCAGATATATATTATCGTTGTATTCCTCACTAACAGAAAAGTGCGGTACAAATTGCATACGAGCTGTGGCTAATGTTGGAAAATAAAAAAGGGAAAGAGTCAAGAACAGTATGAGAATGAGAATAGCGGTCTTTTTCAAAAGAGTTCTCCCGCAAATAGGTTATGTTCAATTATAAATGGATCTACAGACAATCAATACATTAAAAAATTATGGATTGCAATTGTTATAAATTAGTACTTTCAGGATTTGAACTGAAACTTATTCATTATGGCCGTAATAATAATAGTAATTTGGTTTCTTGGTGTATAAACAAGCATCGTTGTAAACGACACCGAAAATATTGGTGTCGTGCAGGGAGTTGATTGCTTCCTTGACATCTTTTATTTTGGCTTTGCTCTCACGAACTACTAAGATACAACCGTCAACTGTCGGAGCCAAAACCTGGGCATCAGCAAATGGCAGAATCGGTGGGGTATCGAAAATCACATAACGCTCAGGGTAGCGGTTTTTCAATTCCAATACAAGATTTTTCATCTGATTGGAGGAGAGCAGTTCAACCGGGTTTGAAACACTTCCT
>JAOZKP010000508.1 GCA_029935295.1 bacterium
GTCTCCTTTGCCGCGCTGCCGGAGTTCCAGAACCCCCTCATCTTCAGTTATAAATCGGTCGAGTGTTTTCCACGGCAGAGCCATAGTGTTTTCCCCTTTTTGCGAGTGCTGCAGCTTTAATCTGCTTCAGCCTGGCAGAGTTTCCCACGCAATGCGTTGATATCAGGATTTTCCAGATATTCATCAAAGCTCATGACCCGATCAATTACGCCGCCGGGAATAAATTCGATGATCCGGTTGGCAAGGGTCGCAACAAATTTATGGTCATGGGAGGTAAAGAGTACCACTTCAGAAAATTTGAGTAAGGCATTGTTGAAAGCGGTGATTGATTCCAGGTCAAGGTGGTTTGTGGGCTCGTCGAATAGCAGCACATTGGCATTGGTCAGCATCATCCGCGCCAGCATACAGCGCACCTTCTCGCCACCACTTAAGACATTGGTCATTTTGGTGGCTTCATCGCCAGAGAACAACATCCGACCTAGAAAACCCCGGGCAAAAGTCTCCCCTTCGTTTGGTGGTGTATATTGGCTCAGCCATTCGATAAGGTTCAGACTGTTTGCGAAATATGCACTATTTTCTTTGGGAAAATAGGCGTTGCTGATGGTCACCCCCCAGCGAAAATTGCCGCTATCGGGTTGGAGTTCTCCCGCAAGAATCTGCAACAGGGTCGTTTTTGCAACACTATTGCCGCCGACGATGGCGATTTTGTCCCCTTTGTTGACGGTCAGATTCAAACCATCCAACACTTTGACGCCCTCAATTGTTTTGCTTAAATCATTGATTTCAAGGATGATATTGCCGCAGGGTCGTTCGGGTTTGAACATTACAAACGGATACTTGCGTGAGGAGACCGGCAATTCTCCGATGTCTAGTTTCTCCAGGAGTTTTTTTCGCGAGGTCGCCTGTTTGGCTTTGGAGGCATTGGAGCTGAAACGGGCAATAAAATCCTTGAGCTCTTTGGCCTTGTCGCTTGCTTTTTTGTTGGCATCCTGCTTTTGCTTCAAAACCAGTTGACTGGCTTCGTACCAGAAATCGTAGTTGCCAACATAGATGCGAATAGTGCCAAAATCGATATCGGCAATATGGGTACACGCCTGATTGAGAAAGTAGCGGTCGTGCGAAACCACAATGACCGTATTTTTAAAACGACCCAGAAACTCTTTGAGCCAGCGAATCGATTTGAGATCAAGGTTGTTGGTTGGTTCATCCAAAAGGAGTACATCAGGATTGCCGAAAAGTGCCTGGGCCAGTAAAACCCGGACTTTTTCTCCACCTTCCAACTCTTTCATTTTCTTCTGCCGCAGCCCTTCAGGAATCCCCAGGCCGTTCAACAAGGTTGCCGCTTCCGATTCGGCGTCGTAGCCATTCATCTCGGCAAATTCCGCTTCCAGTTCGCCGGAGCGAATGCCGTCCGCCTCGGTGAACTCCGCTTTGGCATAGATCGCTTCACGTTCAGACATGACGGCGTAGAGTCGCTCATGACCCTTGATTACAGTATTGAACACAGTTTCTTCATCAAAAACGAACTGATCCTGCCGCAGTGTGGCCAGGCGTAAACCCTTGCCAATGGTAATTTCCCCTTTATCTGCTTCTGAGTTACCAGCCAATATTTTAAGAAAGGTCGATTTCCCAGCTCCGTTGGCGCCGATAAGGCCATAGCAATTACCGGGGGTAAATTTGATGTTTACATTCTTGAAAATATTTCGTTTGCCATAGGCGAGACAGATATTTGCTGCACTGATCATGGTGGTTTTATGTCCTGAAATAAATATTGATGTATTTGTAAAAAAAGAGCATTATGGCGAAGCCATAAGGCAAAAGACCACAAGGTTAAGCCCCGTGGTCTTCACATAGCGAGCTTATATCATTGATCACCTTCAGCAGGCAATGGTTTTTAATGTTTTGACCTTGACTTGATTTGTCGCCGTCACAATGCAGAAAATTATCTTGTTGTTTTCAATCGTGTAGTAAATTCGATATCC
>JAOZKP010000155.1 GCA_029935295.1 bacterium
AGCAGTAATACAAGTGAAAACACAAACAAGGTAACATAGCGCTGAAATACGTTAATGACCATGATCTTCTCCTTTTTTTCCTTATGGTTGGAAACTTCCTCTATCACCGGTATTGGTACTCATCACCATTTCATGTCTGAATGCGTAGAAATTGAGTTCTCTCCTCTTCTAGCCAGGCTATCGATTCCTGATCCTCCAGTCGGTATCAGCTACCGTGCCCAGGTAAGTACTGCCGGTGTAGCCGGTGTCGTTGAACGTCCATCTAAAAAGAACGCCGGTATTGACGTTGCGCCAGATGATGTCTCCGTTGCCGTCGCCGTTGAAATCACCCGAGCAGCTAATCTGCCAGTTCATATCGGGAATTGTGCCGATGTACTGGGAGGTGATGTGCCCGTCGTCGGCCGGGTGCCAGATGACCATCTGGCCGGTGTCGTGGTTGCGCAGGTAGATGTCGCAGTTGCCGTCGCCGTCGAAATCAGCGAAGGTTTCAAAAACCCAGTCGGCATCGGCCAAGGTACCCATATAGACACTGTGATCAAAACCGGTGGCATTCATGTACCAGATAAACATCACTCCAGTCACACTGTTGCGCCAGATGATATCGGCAATGCCGTCACCGTTGAAATCTGCCGGGCCGTAAATCTGATAGGTGAGATCGCTGACCGTCCCCAGGTAGCAGCTGCCGGCATAGCCGTATTCATCCAAGTACCAGATAAACATCTGGCCGGTGGTTTTATGGCGCCATAAGAGATCGGTACAGCCGTCACCGTTGAAATCGGCCGGGCCGTAAAGATTGAAGTTGGCAAGATCGACGATGCCTTTCCTGCTAAAACTTCCGGTATTCATGGACCAAAGTCCCAGTTCACTGGTGGCTTCGTTGATCCAGAGGATATCGGCAATGCCGTCAGCATTGAAATCACCGGGGCCAAAGATCTGCCAGTCGATGTCATCTTCAACCGTAAGGTTGGCAATGCTGCGAACACCACAGACACCCATAAAGTACAGGGCCGCAGCCCCTGTGGAAACATTGTGCCAGAGGATATCGGCAGTACCGTCGTTGTCGAAATCCGCAACATGGGGACGAGGCAATTGATGGATCAGGCATCTTCTCGGAATAAGGCTCCAACTCTTGCCCGGCACGGTCCAGCCCAGTACCATATTATTCGAACCACCATTTGATGCAAAGGTGATGGTTACGGGTACCCAATAACCACCTTCCAAGGTCACCTGACCACTGTATCCACCACCACCGGTATCGATATCGGCAATAGTTTGCCCATCAATCTCGACATGGATAATTCCGTCAACCCAGTAATGAGACGAGATGGTATAGCTTCCACTGACCGGGGCAAAAAGGTATCCGGTCCATTCCACGGAAAAATTGCCAAAGGCCCAGTCAACCGGTGATTCGGAGAGCGGTATGCAGGTTCCCTGGTAAAGATTATGGTCTGTTGAAATGCAGTCATGGCTGTAGCCATGGGACAAGGGACCTTCCAGAAATTGCTCACTGGTGGAGTAACTGGCCAGCAAACCGTTCTCAGCATATTCCATCGCCCCCATATCTGAGATGCCATTCAGCGGCCATATCCGAAAACCGTCTTCAATATCCAGGGAAACCGGTTCACTGACATCCCCATCACCATCAAGGTCAAACTGGTCTGCCGGTAGTACCTCATTGCCGCCTCTATCAATACAAGGAGATGCCACTGAAAGATGGCCATCACTGGTTAATAGAGGATCTGCATCTAAATTTCCTGCACCAACGTTATAGGATGATCCTGCACCAACCGAAACACCTGAGCCATCGCTGTAGCCAACCTCAAAATCACTATTGTCAAGATAGATACCTTGTTCGGTACCGGCACTCCAATAGATAGAGTTTTGCAGCTTCGCATCAGAACCTTCCATATAAATACAGCCACCTTGAAATAATCCATCAGCTGAATTGTCGCTGAAAGTTAAATTCACCAATTTTGCAGTTGTAGTATTCTGCAAATAAAGTCCGCCTCCATAAGAGGCTGAATTAGACAAAAAGAGGCTGTTTAAGATATCGGGGCTGACGGCTTGTTCACAATATATGCCACCCCCATCAAGGACTGCGTTGTTGGCAACAAATTTTATGGATACACAGTATAAATCTGAATTCACAGTAGCCACAGCGCCGCCGGAAGTATCCGCACTATTCTGCCAGAAAGAAGAAGTGATAATCTGCAGCTGTGAATCCTGGTGCGCATAGATCGCCCCACCGCTGCCGAACAGGTTTTCATCATTTTGTGCTGACAAGTTTTCAGAAAATTCACAGTTTTCAAAGAGTGGGTAACTCAGTTCAACGTGGACAGCGCCGCCGTTCTGATGGGCCGTATTATTTCGGAAGAGACAATTGTCAAATGTTGGAGACGATCCCCACATACCAACCCCGCCACCGCCGGTGATGGTCTGATTGCTGTCAAAGCTACAATTTTTGATCGTCGGATTACTGCTGCGAATGTAGAGACCCGCTCCCCAACTGTAATTCCCGTGGGTGACAGTAAAACCATCAACCACCAGGCTGTCCGGCGTGCCGCCGCCAATGGTGATACCCCGGCCGTTATTTTCGCAGTCAATGATCGTGGTTTCATATCCATCTGATGATCTAAGGGTTATCCCTTTACCGGTTAAGAGGATGTTCTTATTTCCCGCACCCGTGTACGTTCCGGGGTGGACCAGTACGGTATCCCCGAGTGTTGTCATATCAACCCCCTGCTGGATAGTGGCAAAGGGAAGGTCTGCAGAACCAACCTGAACAGGATTGCCGATGGCGGCGACACTGACATGGATTATTCCTGCTGCCGGCAGGCTGGCGGCATAACGAGGGCTGGTGCCGCCGGTATACTCCCTCAGGTTGCAGGCGCCATCGTCATCGGCATCCAAAAAGGCATCATCTGTCGTTGGATCAAGGTCGTATTTTACTTCAAAACCATCATCCATGCCATCGTGATCCGTATCAAATAATGTGGGGTTGGTATTTTTTTTAAACTCTTTATCGTCACTGAGGCCATCATTATCAGTATCGCCATAGCCTGTATGGTCAAGATTGCCGAAATATGTTCTCTCCCAGTCATCGTCCATGCCGTCGTTGTCTGTATCTGAGGCGGAACCGCCGCCAATCGGGAAGGCGCCCATGAAGCCGCAGGTGGCCAGAGCACAGGGAGAATCCGCGTGCAGGGAAAAATCCATATGACCAGGATCGCAGAAAAGCGGGTCACTGGAAATCTGTCCCTTGCTGGCATCGGGACCGCCGGGCCAGTTACCACCGCTGTTGTGATAGAAGTCAGAGCAGACAATATAGTATGTAACCCCCGCCGTATTGACCAGAGCCTGGCCGCTCGAATTGGAAATAATAGTGCGTTTTATGTCAAGTGCCGGGTACGTGCCATTGAGTACAATGCCATCGTCATTAGCGTCAAAAGTGGCATTTCTGATAGCAAGCTGGGAGTCAAAGAGGGAAATAGCAGCGCCCCGGTTCTTCCAAAGAAAAGAGTCGTATATAACAAGTGTCGCGTTGTCCCCATGGATGGCACCACCATGAGCGGTCGTGTTGCCGCGATTACCCAGAAACTGACAGCGACGTATGGTCAGATTAGCCCCGTTCCGGGCCGCAATGGCCCCGCCGACGTTGGCAATGTTGTCTGCAAAAATGCAGTCTTCAATGGCGGCTTTAACAGCACCCATACAGAGCATGGCACCACCGAAAAATTCATTGCCGCCATTGATTATCCTGACATTGCTGATCTTGACCTGGGATTCCTGATTGGCTAGGATAAAGGCAATGTGCGACTCGACACCGGCTTGACAATCAATTGTCGAACCAATGTCATCCGCCCCCCTGATATTAACATTGCGCCCATGGAAATTGATATCACGGTTGCCTGTTCCAGTGAAAGTTCCTGCCGCCAGCTGCACGGTGCCACCCTGGGCCACCGCATCGACACCAGCCTGGATGGTTGGGTAGCTTCCATGACCGTCGGGATAAACCATGACCGTACGGGGGCGGGCAATAATCTGCACCCCAAGGGCGTTGTTACTTTCAACGGATTCATCCATATGATCATTGTAATCGGCGGTAAAACTCAGCGGATAGATGCCCGCATTCCAACCGCTGCCTTCCCTCATGGTTATAACCTGGCTGGCACCGGCGGCAATGGCTGGAATAGGAGAATACCAGATCATTGTATGGTTCAGGAAAAATTTACCGGTACAGGCCGGTGCGTTGGCTTGCCCCTGGTTTTTGACGACCACGGACAGGGTAAATTCCTGGTGCTCCGTGACGTCCAGGGGATAAATATCCTCAACCACCAGATCGGGCTTGGGCGCCGGGGTGATGGTGATGGTGACATTGTCGAGACAGTTGTTGTCATTGGAGTGTTCATTAAAAGATGAAGGGTTATTTACACAAACTGTTAGAGTGTGAGTACCGACATCCAGCTTGCCGAGATTGCAACGATCCGTAAAATCCTCCTGCTCAGGTCTCAAAAGATCCAAATTAAGCGTCCCGTCGCAGACAAGAATCTGGTCTACCCAGACTCTGCCGACAGAGGCCGGTGCCGGTGCATCTCCAATATTTTTCACAAAGGCACTAACGTGTACATTCTCTCCCTCCACTGCGGATAACGGCCCGACAGATTTAATCAACAAGTCCGGCTTGGGAGTATAGGCTTCTTGAACCGTGAAATTTTGCTGCAAACAATTATCCAGTTCATCTCCTTCCTGGACAGTGGAACCGGCATCGGCGCACACGGTTACCGAATGGCTGCCGACCGGTAAAGAACCAATGTTATAATGCAGGTACTGAATACTTCCAGAAGAGAGAGGATTAACCGCAACGGTGCTGGTCTGGGTTACGCCGTCAACGGCAATGCTGCTCATGGAAGCCGCGGCATCGGCATCGCCTTCGTTTTTAATCCGAAAGCCAATATCAATTGAGTTACCAGCAACGGGATTGCTAACTCCGATTGACTTAACCAGTAGATTGGGCAGGTTCGGCGGCGTAGCTGAGTCAGCAATACAAATTGCATAATCACCCCGCGGACGCGGATCTGATAAATACTCATAGGATGCTGAATTGTTGACCACCACGACAACATAGTTGCCGCCGGCAGATGTGCCAACCACATATTCCCCGCTGGCTGAAGGCGAAGTTGCGTGGTGTACTTCCAGGTCAAACACCGCATCATTCTGGTTCAGCCATTGACCGGTATCCTTGATCAGAAAAAGATGGAGGTCAGCGCCGTTGGGATAAGCGACGCTATCAACAAGTGAGTTAATAGACATGGTAAATGTGTAGGTATAACCGTCTGTGAGGCTGACCGGCCAGGCATCAATGATATTGGAGCCTGAAAATGAACCTTCTACATCGTAATTTAAGGGCAATTCGGGATGTTGATTGTCCCACTCAATCGTGTACTCCCGTTCCCAAATATCGTCTTCTTCCCCCCATGTTGACGCGCAAAGTTTAAAAAATAAATTCGGGTCGTCCCGATCCGGGGCATCGGTAAAATTTTTAACTAGAAAATTCGTTCCAAAGGAATTCCCTGAAAATACATAAGAGTCGGATTTTTTAATGATATATTGCCCATCACTTACAATGTCCGGCCGCAGACCGAGGGCAAACCAGCCGGCCGGCACATCGGTAAAGCGTTCGGTGTCCCTGGTGTTGCCAGTTGGGCAATTGGGAATATTGCTAAGACTTCCCGAGCAAGGGGATTGATTGTAATAGTCTCCAAAGGGAAAACCGTTGCCAGCGATTGCGGGCAAGGGAGAGATCGCCCCGACAAGCAGCACAAATAAACATAACAAGAGGAGCTGAAATCGCAACAAAATTTGATACCTATGATCCTTGTTCGCCTGTACTTGCGGCAATTTCCTGTTGATCAGCATAACGTTTTCCTCCTTTTAAGTAGCGTTTGAGCAATCGGTGTTGCGCTAAATTCGATAATCAAATAACACGGATCACATAAACTTTTAGTACTAATGCGAAATAAAGCCACTGATCGCACAGACTTTGGAAATGTATACATCTGAAAATGCCATGTTCCATATAAAAAAAGCCGGGTTACCTAGTTATTAATAGGCAACCCGGCTGTCTTTACAATTTGGAAACTAAGACCCGTGGCTTTCCGAACCAGCCTTTAGGCTGGAGTGGCTTTGTACAATTTTATTATTATCAACTAATCATAAATCGCAAACAAAGCAAGCTTTATTTGCGATTTATACCTAAAAATAATTGACCAGTAAAGTGTGATATCCCCCACCCTCCAACCTCTATTCAACTACCGGTTTTTGATCCTCCAAGCCGCATTGGCCACCGTACCCAAATAGATACTGCCGGTGTAGCCGGTGTCATTGAAGGCCCATCTAAAAAGGACGCCGGTATTGACGTTGCGCCAGATGATGTCTCCGCAGCCGTCGCCGTTGAAATCACCGGAGCAGACAATCTGCCAGTTCATATCGGGAATCGTGCCGATATACTGGGAGGTAATGTGGCCGTTATCATCCGGATGCCAGATGACCATCTGGCCGGTAGCATGGTTGCGCAGGTAGATGTCGCAGTTACCGTTGCCGTTGAAATCAGCGAAGGTTTCGAAAACCCAGTCGGTATCGGCCAAACTACCGACATAAACACTGTGATCCAGACCGGTCGAATTCATGTACCAGATAAACATCACCCCGGTAACCGTGTTGCGCCAGAGGATATCGGCAATGCCGTCACCGTCGAAATCGGCCGGGCCGTAAATCTGGTAGGTT
>JAOZKP010000509.1 GCA_029935295.1 bacterium
AGCTGTTTATTGGAATTAATTCAATTATATTAAATGTTTAAGTGCTATTTCAGGGTCGACTAACTATGCCTGGCTGGTAATTGATCCGTTGAGGCATTGGATCTCTATCAGTTTAATTTATTTCCTAGATAAATCTTTGAAAAGATCCTCAGGAACCATGCCGATCAGATCTGCACAATGAGTCATCCAATTAAATGGAGTTGTGAAAAATGCATGATTTTGTCTTATGTCACATCCCAGTCTCCTTTTAATGTGGGTTTGACTCATTCCCATTTCAATTCTATTGATTTTTAGCTTGATAGCTAGTCTTATTACCTCATAATAGAGATTAAAATAGATGGATGTGGCTTTCACATAGTCATAATCCAATCCAACTGTGTTGAAATTAAAAAGGTTATTTTTCTTTAAAGTTAGTGAAAATCCAATGATCTTATCCTCTTTTTTTGCTAGTACGAGATAAAATTTACCTCTCATTTTGCTCTCAAGCATTTTAAATGTTGATCGTTCTAACAGAAAAGGTGAACCCCACTTGATATTATTTTGGGATACATTTTTGGTTAATTCAAATAAGCGGTTTTGGTATTGTCCTGGATTCTGACAATATTCAAAATAACAACCTTTGCTTTCAAAACGTTTTATTGCACTCAGCATTTTATAACGTTGACGGGAGGTAAACTGTTTCAAATATTGATCAAAGCTATTATAATTAGTAATGTCTAGATATAAAGATGGGTAATAAGTTCGTTTGAGATAATTTCTTTCAATAACATTTTCAAATAGATTTTCGTGTTTTTTTAATGACAAGAAGAGATGAACCGTAGGCGACAACCTTTTATAGATTTTTGATAAATAACCCCTCATAAAAACTTCTTGATACTCTTGATTGCGCAAAAAAATATTTGCCACATTTGAATGAGGAAGTATGCCTAAAAATAACTTTAAATATCCTTTTTTTACTCGCCCTGCTTTTATTCTGAAACCAGGAAGAAGAAAATTTACAGCCATACCCATCACTTGTTGTCCAGAAAATGCGACAATATAATAAGGTTCATAGCCTTGCTTCAGGCACGATACTTCCAAAACTTCTAGCCAGTTATAATAAATTATATCTTTTGAAAAATCGATTATTTGCGCAATATCATTTCTTGCAAAAGATGGAATTTTATTAAGTCTGTTGTATTGTCTGAAATGGAAGGGAGGCATAATAAACCCATGAATTTTTTGGTTGCTAAGGTGGACCCCATCGTCTAGACAACTTTCACCGGTTGTTAAGCTATAGACTTAGGGTTTAAGATTTAAAATTTAAGCTGCTTTTCGGGGGCGGAGCCACCCGCTTTGAGTCCTCGAAAAAAAATATGGCTCTCAAACAGTCTCCGAATATAATACCGGACAATACACTTCGTTTGGTGTTTTGTCACTTAATGATTGGTGAAAACGTTCCCGGTTGTAAAATTAAACCAATTTTTTAATCCACCTCGCAATTCCGCACCGTTGTTGGATGTGTGGAGATAGAGATAATGATATTTTACGATCCACCATAAACGTTCGATGAAAATATTATCCTGGTAACGGCCACGACCGTCCATACTGATCTTGATTTCATACTCTTCCAACCTTGACGGCGGAGAAAAGTTGTCATCGAACGGCGGCCCCATACTGGCTCTTTGAGATACTGTTCGTCGATCAATCGCATTAACTCAATATCTTCAGCCTTGATTTGACGTTACTGATAATAAAACGAAGATTGACTAAGATTAAGGATCTTGCATTGTCGGAATAGACTCAGTCTCTTATGCTGGCGTTACAGCATAAGAGACTGAGTCCTTTGGCCAAAAAAATCCCATCCACCTTGAGCTTACCAATTTGACGATATAATTCATCGATTTTGGCCTCATTTTGTTTTTGGGAGTTATGATTTTTATCAAAGATCTCTGGAAGACCCTTCAGTAAGGCTTATTTCCATGTTGAAATCATCGTGGG
>JAOZKP010000156.1:0-3032 GCA_029935295.1 bacterium
GGGAATTGATGGCTTTTGCTTCAGTTTTTTTGATCTGGTACCGCAAGAAAAAACGCTCGATCGAAGCCGGTTACCGTTATCTTTTGGTGCATACGGCTGGCGGGCTGATACTTCTGGCCGGGATCTTTCTCCGCTACCAGAATTGTCACGATTTAACTTTCGACCGGATTCTGGTTGAAGGAGCGACCACCGCTGATTATCTGATTATGATCGGTTTTATGCTTAATGCTGCGGTGCCGCCAATTCATGCCTGGCTTCCGGATGCCTATCCTGAAGCGACTGTGTGCGGGGCCGTGTTCATGTGTGCTTTTACCACAAAGACTGCCGTCTATGTTCTGGCCCGGGTCTTTCCCGGTTTCGAAATGCTGGCAATCATGGGCGCAATCATGACTCTCTATGGTGTTGGCTACGCGGTTATCGAAAATGATGCGCGCCGGATTCTGGCGTATCATATTGTTAGTCAGGTCGGTTATATGGTCTGCGGCATCGGTATCGGTACGGCGATGGCAGTCAACGGTGCCTGCGCCCATGCCTATGCTCATATTCTCTATAAAGCTCTGCTCTTTATGGGGGTCGGGGCCGTATTGGAGATGACCGGTAAGTCCAAACTCAATGAGCTCGGCGGACTTTACAAAACAATGCCGGTAGCCCTGTTTTTTACCGTAATCGGTGGGATCGCGATTTCGGGATTTCCGCTGACGAGTGGTTTTATCAGTAAATCGATGATTATTGCCGCCGCCGGAGTCGATCACCGGGTTATCATAATGTTGATGCTGAGTCTGGCCGCAGTTGGAACCTTTCTTTCGGTCGGGATTAAATTGCCCTACTTTATCTGGTTTGGAAAAGATTCCGGGGTGCGGGGCAAAGAGGCTCCCTGGAATATGAACCTGGCGATGGCAATTGCCGCATTCATGTGTATCTTCTTGGGTGTCTATCCTGAGTATCTTTATAAGATGTTGCCGTTTGCCTGTGATTATCATCCCTACAGCGCCTATCATATTTCGGAAACCCTGCAAATTCTCGGTTTCACCGGATTGGGATTCTACTTAATGGTTAAATATCTTCATCCCGATCCCAAAAGTAACCTTGATGTTGACTGGTTCTATCGCAAAGGGGCGCTGGTCTTCATGTGGTGCGCTTCTAAACCGATTAGTATTGCCAACGACTGGATCGGCGAAGTTTACCGTACGGTCGGCATGCGCTTTACAATGGCGGTGGCCAAAGCGCTTTCCTGGTTTGACTGGGAAGGGATTGACTGGGCGGTTGACGGTTCCGCGAAAGGGGTAGTCAAGAGTGGCGACCAGATGCGGAAATTGCAGACTGGTAAGATTCAGCAGTATATCGGTGGTGCGGTTGCAGCTTTGATGATTGTTCTGCTGGTGGTTGTCTTTCTTTAATCGAGAGATCAAGTTGATAAATTTGGCTGTAATGAAATCATAAGAGACTTTGATTATGCACATGGAAAAATATCTGATCTTAAATAGCTTGAGCTACCCGGTCCTATCGCTGATTCTGCTGGTTCCGCTGGTAGGAGCGCTGCTGAGTCTTCTGATCAAAAATGAGACCTATCTGAAGATTTTCGGGCTTCTGGTAACGTTGATTACTCTGGTGATTTCGTTGCCGCTCTATACCTGTTTTGATTTGCATACCGCCAAATATCAGTTTGTTGAATTGCGGGCCTGGTTTCCGCTGCTCAAGCTGAATTATGTGGTCGGGGTTGATGGCATCAGCGTGTTATTGGTGCTTTTAACAACGTTTATCATGCCGTTCTGTATTCTTTGTTCCTGGAATTATATCAAAAAGCGGATGGGCGAGTTTATCTTTGTGACGCTGGTTATGGAAACCGCCATGATTGGGGTTTTTATCAGCCTGAATACAGTGCTTTTCTATATCTTCTGGGAAGCGATGTTGATTCCGATGTTCCTGCTGATTGCAGTCTGGGGCGGGGCCCGGAAAGATTATGCTTCGATTAAATTCTTTCTCTATACCCTCTGCGGTAGTATTTTTCTTCTGGTAGCAATCGTCGCGCTTTACATTAAAACCGGAACTTTCTTTATTCCGGAGTTGATGGATCAGCAGTTCTCATTTGCTTATCAAATGTGGATTTTTCTGGCCTGCGCTTTGGCCTTTGCGATTAAAATTCCAATGTATCCACTGCATACCTGGCTGCCGGCAGCCCATGTTGAGGCGCCAACTGCTGGGAGTGTCATTCTTGCAAGTATTCTTCTGAAGATGGGTGGTTACGGCTTCCTGCGCTTCTGTCTGCCGATGGCGCCGGCGGCGACCCTTTATTGCATGCCGTATATGATTGCACTCTCTTTGATTTCGATAATTTTCGGTGGGTACCTGGCTTTAGGTCAGACCGATATTAAGAAACTTATCGCTTACTCCAGTGTCGGCCATATGGGTTTTGTCACGCTCGGTATCTTCCTGCTTAACGATCAGGGCCTGAAAGGCGCAATCCTGCAGATGATCAACCATGGGATTACCACCGGCGGCCTGTTTATTATGGTCGGTATGATTTACGAGCGTACTCATAGTCGCGAGATAGCCGATAACTCCGCCCTGGGTATGATGGTTCCGATTTACGTTACATTTTTAGGTATATTCTGTCTCTCTTCACTGGCTTTTCCGGGCACCAACAGTTTTGTTGGAGAGTTTCTGGTTCTGTTGGGGGCGTTCAAGAAGAGTGTTGTGGTTGGCTTTTTGGCAATTCCCGGGGCAATTCTTGCGGCCGCCTATATGTTGCGCCTCCTGCAGCGTATGGTTTGGCATAACTCGGATGGTCATGCCCATCATCATGATCCCGCAGACGGTGATGACCATGGTCATAAACTGACTGATCTCTGCTTCCGTGAGATTGCAATGGTTGTGGTTTTGGCGATATTTGTCTTCTGGATCGGCCTCTATCCGACCCCGCTTCTAAAGGTGATGGATGCCAGTGTTACCAATCTGCTGCATCAGATTACAGCCGGGGGTGCTGTGGCTCCAGTAGCTCCGCATGAAGGTCATCATGCTTTGCTTGAGATTGG
>JAOZKP010000156.1:3132-6777 GCA_029935295.1 bacterium
AAACCGACTTATTGATATTTTTAATTACAGGTAATTAAAATGCAAGTAATGCTTATTCTTCCGGAACTTG
Organism: bacterium; assembly: GCA_029935295.1. Classification (GTDB taxonomy): domain Bacteria; phylum Desulfobacterota; class Anaeroferrophillalia; order Anaeroferrophillales; family Tharpellaceae; genus Tharpella. The sequence goes on from JAOZKP010000156.1 coordinate 3,203, forward strand.
TCCTGATTCTTACAGTGCTGGTTCTTTTCGCTGCATCTCTGAAAAAGATCAAGGGTGGCGGTTTAACCAGTATTGCTTTGGTTGGTTCTTTTTTAACGATGGTGGCAGCCGTGCTTTCAGGCTGTGCTTCCGGCAGTCTGTTTGCCGGAGCTTACCAGGTTGACGGCCTCTCCCAGTTAATAAAATTTCTTTTAGGCGGTGGCCTCTTTCTGATCTTTTTCATGTGTCGCAGTTTAAGCGGCATTGAAGAGGAGATGCATAACGAATTCTACCTATTTCTTGCGTTAAGTACATTAGGTTTGATGATGATGAGCAGTGCGGTTGAACTGCTGACGATTCTGGTTTGTCTGGAAATCTCATCCTACGCCCTTTATGTTGTTATCTCATTCCGGCGCAGCGAAGGCCGGCGCACAGAGGTTGAGGCCGGCATTAAATATGTCCTTTTCGGGGCGGCGGCGACCGGTATTTCACTTTTTGGTATAAGTTATATTTTTGGATTGACCCATTCTACTTATTTAGTTGACATTAAAACCCAATTACCGGCCCTGTTACAACATCAACCGATGGCGATTATTGGTATGGTGCTGTTACTTTGCAGCTTTTTCTATAAATTGGCAATGTTCCCGATGCACGCCTGGACTCCGGATATCTATCAGGGTGCATCCAATGAAACGACGACATTCATTGCGACGCTGCCTAAAATTGGTGCAGCCGCTCTTTTGATTCGTTTGATTGGAATGTCTGGTGCCGGGGTGACTCAGTTTACCTGGGTGCTGGTGGTACTTGCAGTCCTCTCTATGACCTATGGTAATTTTGCCGCTCTGGTACAGGATGATATTAAGCGGCTGCTGGCATATTCAAGTATTGCCCATGCCGGTTATATGATGATTGGCCTTTTAAGTGGTAATAAACTGGGTATGGCGGCGGTAATCTATTATATCGCTGGTTATGTGTTGATGAATCTGGCCTGTTTCCTGGTGATTTACTATATTGCCCCCCGGGGAGAAAATATCACGTTCGAAGACCTGAAAGGTTTGTATCGGCGTTCGCCGATTCTCGCTTTTACACTGGCTGCGGGAGCTTTCGGTATGGCAGGTATACCGCCAACTGTTGGTTTCACCGGGAAATTTGTTATTTTTACCGCCGCTTTAGAGAAAGGTTTTTATGGTTTGGTGGTGATTGCGATGGTAAATGCTGCAGTTTCCGCATTTTACTATCTTAAACTCGCCCGGGCTGTCTACTGTCAGGGTGAAGAGGGCGAAGTTGAACGTCTGCAGCTTGGTTTCGGCGTCAAGATATTTGGTTTGTTTCTGATTATTGCGATTATACTTGTAGGCATTATGCCGCAGGGTTTGATGCATATGGCCGATCAGGCGGTGGCAGCACTTCTGTAGAGTGAAATGTAAAAAACCGTTTTTTAAAAAAAGGGCAGTGAAAACTGCCCTTTTTTAATGCCTTTTTTGTAAGAGAGGTTGAAATGGGGCTTGCTTTTATGGTAGAAGTCATGTTTATGTATAGGAAGTCATTATAATCACTTACTTGTTTAGCAAATTCCCAAGGATTAAACCCTTGTTATTAAAATCTTTCAGCATAAGAACTCTGCTGATTGCACTGACTATAATATTTTTTGCCGGGCTGAGCGGCCCCGCCGGCCTGCAGGCTGCGGGTGCCAATGTTCCTGCGGAAAAGCAATTTAAGTCGGCCAAAAAGAACTACACCCGGTTTATGGCGAGCTCTAAGGAGTGGGGCCAGCGGCGGCGTTGGGAGAGCTTGATTAAAGAGTTTGACGCACTTGCCCGCAACCATCCACGCAGTAAAAGAGCTGATGATGCTCTCTATCTTGCGGGGGGGCTCTACTCGTCACTTTATAATTATTCGGGTTGGTCAATTGACCTGCAACAGTCAGCGAAGCGCTATAAAGCACTGTTGAAAAATTATCATCAGAGTCGATTGGCTGATGATGCGCTCTACAATTTAGGGACAATATCCCTGAAGTTGAACGATCAGTATCGGGCCCGGGAGTATTGGCAGCGCCTGCTTAAAGAGTATCCTGAGTCTGACATGCAGCGTCGGACCCGGAGCCAGTTAAAAGAGTTGGATTCGGCAAAAAAAGTAGTCATCAGCCGGATCCCGCACAAAAAAGCCCGGGTTAAGAAGTCCCAATACCGAAAGGCTGCCAAGCGCAAGCCGGTTAGCGGCAAGTCGCGGTATGCAAAAAAGAGTCACCGGGGTAAGACCCGGATTCTTGATTTAAGGCACTGGTCATCGCCGACCTATACGCGGGTAGTTATTGATCTTGACCGGGAAGCTGAGTTTACCAAAGGTATTCTAAAGGATAAACATAACAGCAAACAGACTAAATCTATATACCTTAATCTTAAAAATTCAGTTATTCCCGAAGTCAGCCGTGAGATTGCGATTAATGACGGCATCCTGCAACGGGTAAAAATTGCACAGTTTAATGATCATACCGTTCGCGCCGTAATTCACGTCGGGAAAATTGATCACTATAAGATTTTCGGGCTCAGCAATCCGCCCCGGATCGTCATAGATGTTATCGGCGGCGATTATCGGCATGCCGGGAAAAGAGCTGTAAGAAAACCGTCCGGGTCGAAATATACGAAAAAAAATAATTCTTTAAGTCTGGCTCAGCAGTTAGGTCTTGGCGTCGGGACTATCGTTATTGATGCCGGTCACGGTGGAAAAGATCCCGGGGCTTTGTCGCCGGGCGGAGGGCGGGAGAAGGATGTAGTTCTTGATATCGCCAAAAGACTGCGGACAATTCTTCGGAAGCGACTCAAATTCAAGGTTATAACTACACGGGACACCGACCGTTTTATTCCATTGGAAGAGAGGACCGGGATTGCGAATACGAAGAAGGCGGATCTGTTTATCTCTATCCATGCCAACGCCAGTCACAATCGGAAGGCCCGCGGAGTTTCGACCTATTTTCTTAATCTTTCGACTGATAAACAGGCGATGGAACTGGCGGCTTTTGAGAATTCGACCTCAACCAAGAATATCGGTCAACTGCAGTCAATTCTCAATGATTTAATGAAGAACTCAAAAATTAAAGAGTCAAGCCGGCTGGCCGGGTGTGTGCAGGGTGCGCTGGTTGGCAGACTACGTAAATCCTACAGCAAGGTCAGAGATCTCGGGGTCAAGCAGGCACCTTTTTATGTTTTAATCGGGGCCCAGATGCCGAGTATTCTGGTTGAAGTCTCTTTTATATCAAATAAAATGGAATCCCAGCGTTTGGCATTACCGGTTTATCGGCAGAAGATTGCTGAAGGGCTGGCTGATGGTGTGCAAAAATATATAAGTGAAATTAAACTTGCCCGTCTTTAAGGCAGTAACCTGAAATGAGGAGGTCGCTAAGATGATTGAACAGAAATTTGTATTACGTGATGATGAGATTCCCCGGCAGTGGTATAATCTGGCAGCTGACCTGCCCTCACCGATGGAGCCGATGCGGACTCCGGACGGAAGTCTGGTTACCGCCGAGATGATGGCGCCGATCTTTCCGATGAACCTGATTGAACAGGAGATGAGCCAGGAGCGCTGGATTGATATTC
>JAOZKP010000510.1 GCA_029935295.1 bacterium
CCGCCTTTTTTAACCGCGTCGGTTAAAAGGGCCAGGGCCGCAGTTGAGCCATGCGTGCCGACCCGCTCCAGACCCATTGCTTCGAGAATTCGGCCGACGGAGTCGCCGACCGCAGTTGTTGGTGCGAGCGAGAGATCAAGCGAGCCGAAACGGACGCCTAGATCCTTGGCGAGTTCGCAGCCGATAAGTTCTCCAGCCCGGGTAATTTTGAAAGCGGTCCTTTTAATCAGTTCAGAAATTTCGTCGAGCGGTAGATCGCGAGGGGCGGCAGCAACCGTGCGGCGGACAACTCCGGGGCCGGAGATCCCGAGATTTAAAACATTATCCGCCTCCTGAACCCCGTGAAAGCCGCCGGCCATGAAAGGGTTGTCACTGACGGCATTGGCAAAAACCACAAATTTGGCCGCACCGATCGCATTTTCACTGTTAACAGCAAGTTCGTGGATGATACCGCCGATTTTGGCGACGCCGCGCATATTAATGCCAGCTTTACTGGTTGCCAGGTTGATAAAGCCGCAGATCTTGGCCGTGGTTCCCAGAGCCTCAGGAATTGCTTCAACTAAAGTTTGATCGGCGTAACTTAAACCCTTTTCCGCCAGCGCACCATATCCACCCAGAAAATCAACTCCAACCTCATCCGCACATTTATCCAAAAGTTTTGCGAAATCAACTGCATGCTTGCGATCTGTGCTGGCATTACCAGTCAATGCGCCCGAAAGAACCAGGGCCGCAGGGGTGATCGTTAAGCGTTTATTGATAATCGGAATTCCGAAACGGGAGTCAATTTTTTCCGCCCGTTTGACAAATTGACGGGCGGTTGTAGTAATCTTTTTTTCCACCCGTTCACAGAGTTTTTTAAAACTGTCGGAAGCACATGGCAGCAGGTTGATTCCCATGGTCACAGCCCGGATATCAAAATGCTCTTTTTCGGTCATCTGGTAGGTTTCATAAATCTCTTCAAGAGATATCGGGGTCAGGCTTGACATTTGGGTATTCTCTTTGTCTTTGGTTTTTGATTATGGTTTTGTTTTATTGATAGTTGCGCCTAAAGTTACGTCTTGGTTGTCTTTGGCAAATTGGGCCCGGCCGGCACAGATTTCAGTATCATGGTAAAAAAGAATCCAGGTATTGCGTCGAGCATAACCTGGTAGCAGGCGTTCTTTGACGGCAATAACCTCCATCGGATAATCGTCGTAAGCGATAACCCAGAGGGGATTAAGATGGTTCTGAGAAGGCAGCAGGTCACCAAGGTGAACCGCCGACTCTCCTTGAGAATTAATCTCAATGCCCTGATGACCAATTGTATGGCCGCCGGTGAGAAAAATTTTTACTTCCGGAGTTAGTTGAAGGTCACCGTTGATAATTTTCAGGTTGTCTCCCTCTTTGAGGCCGGCAAAATTTTCCGGCCAGTAGGATGTAGCCGAGCGCCGGTCAGGATTTTTGACGACTTTCCACTCCTTTTTCTGAAAAATATATTGAGCTTTTGGAAAAGTGGGTATGGGGTTGCCGTTATTATCGTTACAGGTAAGGCCGCCGGCGTGGTCAAAATCAGCATGGGTGGGAATGACAAAATTGATATCGTCAATTGTGAGCCCCAGTCGTTTGATATCTTCCAGGAGTCGCCAGGGTTGTTGAACGTGGAAATGCTCCTGCTGTTTCTCGGTCATTTTATTGCCGATGCCGCTGTCGATAATAATTTTTGCCGTCGGGGTCAGCAGCAGCATTGCGGAATTGTCGATGGCGATGCAGTTATCATCCCCGACCTCGATCTTTTTTGACCATAGGACTTTAGGAACCGGTCCAAACATCGGCCCGCCGTCAAGGCGAATCTTACCACCGTCAAGCCAGAAAATTTCAACTTCACCGATTTTTAGTGACGGCAGTTTGTCTTGAATATCAAGGTCCTTCATCTTTGATATGAAATCCATAAAAAATTAAATTGAGTGGAGCTTCAAGCCTTCCAGTGTAAATCAATCCAG
>JAOZKP010000511.1 GCA_029935295.1 bacterium
ACTCCGTCTAATTCGGTTGTACCATCGTCAAAAATAGATCCCGCATGGGTCGGATCGGTCGGATCTGAAATATCGAGAATTGCAACCCCGTCATCATTCTTTGCTGCAACATAGGCATATTTTCCGGATACGCAGATCGAATAAGCTCCATCAAGTGCGATAGTGCCGCCGGGGATATCGTCAGCAAAGGAGCCGACATGGGTGGGGTTGGTCGGATCTGAAATATCGAGAATCTCGATCCCGTCTTCATCAAATGCTGCGACATAAGCATATTTGCCGACGATACAAATCGAATAAGCTTTGTTCAGCAGGGTAGAGTCATCATCGGTAAGCGAACCGATGAGGACGGGATCACCGGGGGTCTGCAGAAAGTTGCCGTCTTCAAGAGTCAGTTTCTCGGTCGGTGAGGTTGTGCCGATGCCAATATTGCCATCACTATCCCAGCTACCATCACCGGGTAGGGTGATGGTGCCGGTAAAGACAGGGCTGGCTGTAGCCGCCTTACTGTCAAGTTGAGTTTGGATGGGTGAGGACACGTTTTCCACATGATTAAGTTCGGTTGCGGTCGCCGTCACCACGGTTGAATTGATGTGGAGAGTTGTCATATTGGCGGTGCCAGAAACATCAAGATTGTAGTTTGGTGTCTCTGTGCCGATACCAACATTTCCGGAACCATCAATTGTCATTTGTGCCTGAAGCGGCAATGTCATGAAGATAATAAACAATGCAACAACAAGTTTAAATACAGTACTGAAAGCAACCTTCTTCATTTTCAATATTCTCCCATTTAAGGCTGAGTATGATTCCGTTGACTTACATATCCACTGCCAATCTCAACTATTCGGCCAATCAACAAACAAAAGATTGATCGTAATATGCGTAACAAAGTCCTATCGCTGAGAATCTCTTGTTTGTGGATATAGTAATTCGCTTGAGGTTTGCAATGGATATCTCAACTACAATAAGCCTGCAAAACGAGACCATAAAGGTGAATTCATAATACTTCATTAGGTGTGCGAATCAAAACGAAAGTGCAACCCGGGCTAGACGAAATATCGATCACCTATATGGTTGTTGTTGAAATTCGTCATTTATTTCATTGATGCGGTTTCTAATCACATTGTCTAAAACTCATAGTTTCCCCCGCCGTTTGTCTGGCCTGCTGTGTTCACATAGTTATTTGTATTTCCAGAGGCGCGGTTATTGGCGTAAAAATTGCCGGAGACGAAAAAGTTGATCCCGTTAGTTGAGCCCACCACCAAATTCTCTTCAATAACATTCTTATCGCTGAAAACATAGATGTTGTTTTCTTTATTGTAACAAACGGTATTGTTCTTGACCATACAGTTGTTAAGAACCACGATACCGGCTATGCTAGTATCCTCAGACAAATTATTCTCTCCTACCGTGTTTCCGTTTATGGTGCATCCGCCGACACCACGGATGCCGCCCTTCTTATTGCCATACGCAATGTTCCCGGTTATGGTGCACTTCTTATAGGCATTGATCCCGTAACCTTCATTCCTAATAACACTACAGTCCTTGATAGTGTGGCCATAGCCACCAAGAAATATTCCGTCAGACCCATTCGAAATCGATCGAACATTAATAACTCTGTGACCCAGTCCAAAACGGACTCCAATAATACCAAACGAACCGAAATTTCTCACGGTGCCGTTTTTTATCTCTACGTTGTATTGTTCCCACATAGAGATACCAGCGTAGGATCCAGAACCAGAACCTATCAAACTGTAACCCATAAGATCAATGGTTACGTAATTTGTGGTTACTATAATGCCAGTTTCGGCTGAGGTGAGATCGCCGGTGATATAATAGGAGCCCGGAGAGCTGATAGTATAGGGAAGGGATGATATGGCAGTTCGTACTGCATTTGCAGCCGCATCAATTATCTCACTGGCATGCTGTCCGTCAAGCAGATCGGCATCCAAAGTGGAGCCTGCACCGTCGGCAGCCA
>JAOZKP010000512.1 GCA_029935295.1 bacterium
ATGACAAAGAACAACCCAAAAAGCAAAGACATACAGCCCGCCGGATTTATAATCGGCTGGTCACTGAATTTGGTTTTAACGGCAGCGAATCCAATGTCCGTAAATTTGTTCGCGAAGCCCGAGTAAAGCATGACACTGTAAACCCGAAAGTCTTTATTCCGCTGGCACCTGAATTAGGCAGGGAAGCAGAAATAGACTGGGGCACTGCTATCGCCAAAATTGGCGGCCAGCGAACAAAGGTTAAAATGTTTTGCATGCGTTCTAAGGGATCCGGCAAATCTTTTGTCAGGCTTTACCCTTGTGAACGACAACAGGCCTTTTTTGATGGCATGATGCAAGGTTTTGCTTTCTACGGTGGAATTTTCCCCACCTTGATCTTTGACAATCTTACTTCTGCAGTGAAAAAAGTTTTAGTTGGTAAAAAACAACTGGAACAGGAATCATTTACTAAATTCAGGGCCTACCATAATTTTACAGCTCGCTTTTGCAATCCCGGCCAAGGACATGAAAAAGGTGGCGTAGAAGGCCTGGTTGGTTTTGCTCGGCGAAACTTTATGGTACCTATACCTGAAGCTGATTCTCTCGAGACTCTTAATAAAAGAATTTTGCAAGACTGCCTTACCCACGGCAAGCATTGTACTGCCGGTCAGCAGCAAACTATCAATGAGCTATTTGAACAAGAGAAAGCATCTCTTCTTGAGATACCTCAGATCCCATTCAGCAATATTCAAAGCTATAATCGTAAAGCTGACAAATATTCCACTGTAATAATTGATAAGAATCGTTACTCTGTGCCTGTAAAATACAGTGGTCGGCAATTACGTTCAATCGTTTGGTTTGATCGGATCGAGATCTTTTATCAGAACCGAAAAGTTGCTGAACATCAACGCCTTTACAATAACAATCAATGGCAGCTCAATCCTGATCATTACCTTGAGCTCCTGCAGCAAAGACCCTTAGCCTTTCATAGTGCCCGGGCAATTAAACAGTGGAAAAAAGAGTGGCCGGAAACGATGGAAAAACTTCTCCAATATTTTTGCAACACTCAAGGTGAAAATCACGGGATTAAGGATTTCATTTCAGTCCTGATGCTGTTTCGTAACCATCCAGCAGCTGATGTTTATTCTGCAATTGAAATTGCTCTTACGGCTACTATCAGTACCAGCGATGGAGTAAAACATATACTATTGGCTAACCATGAGACGCAGGATAATATAGAATCATTATCTGAATGGTCAACGCTAGCGACCGCCGACACATCAGTTTATGGACAACTGGGAGGTGTAACATGAAGCCGGCCCCCCTGTTGCTGCTCAAAGATAATCTCAAAAAGCTCAAGCTTACCAACATGCTCCGCCACTATGAAGAACAAAACCGCCAAGCCCAGGAAGACGGTCTTGCGTATGGTGAATTTCTTTTGGAATTAACTGAAATAGAACTGCAAACCCGCGCTGAAAACCGGGATAAACGACGTATCAGAGAAGCCCGTTTTCCTCTTATGAAAACGCTGGAATTGTTTAATTTTGATGCCGTTCCTGATCTCAGCAAACGCAAAGTAAAGGAACTTGCATCTTGTGACTATATCAAAGAACGATGCAATATTATCCTGATGGGGCGCAGCGGTACCGGTAAAACTCATCTGGCTACCGCCTTAGGGCTTGAAGCCTGCCATAATAATTTTAAAACCCGCTTTATTACCGGCTACGCACTGGCAAATGAACTTATAGAGGCCCACAACGACAAAGATCTCAGCCGTGTTATTAACCGTTACAGTCGCCCCGATCTTCTTATATTGGACGAGTTGGGCTATGTGCCTTTTTCCAAAGAAGGGGCCGAATTACTTTTTCAAGTCCTGGCGGAAAGACATGAGCGAGGCTCAATCATAATTACTTCAAACCTTGGTTTCGCCGACTGGACTAAAATCTTTGGTGATGCAAACATGACTGCGGCATTACTTGATCGCCTGACCCA
>JAOZKP010000513.1 GCA_029935295.1 bacterium
GTAGAATGGGTATTGTGCTTGAGGGAAAACTGTGCTTTAAGTGATGTTACACTTACGATAAATCTCAAGTTTGCTGTTTCCCTGGAAGCTTGAGATTGGTAGTGGATATCTAAATCTACGTTGAGAACTTGTTGGGTGCAGATAGAGGAAATAATAATTTTTGCAAAAGGCAGGGATATGAAGATGAAATGGGGAGGAATAGTTTTTATTGTATTGGCTATTTATTTTGCTCTGTTTAGTAGTCTGCAGGCGGCGGAGCCGCTGTCTGATACTGGGCAAACTAAGTGTTTTGATGAATCGGGTGTTGAAATTAACCCTTGCCCGGCGCCGGGGACGGCTTTTTATGGTCAGGATGCGCACTATAGCAGAGATCGATCTTACACCAAACTTGATTCTGATGACAATAACCTGTCCAATTTAACCACTAACTGGTCGATGGTACGTGATAATGTTACGGGTTTGATCTGGGAAGTTAAGCAAAGTAGAGACGGTGTCAAAAACTATGATAATCCGCATGACACTGACAATACCTATACTTGGTATAGTACGGGAATTGGTGGCACTCCTGGTGATAGCACCGACACCGAGGATTTTATCAATTCGTTGAATACTGGTTCCGGTTTTTGCGGTCATACCGATTGGCGCCTGCCTACAATCAAAGAACTCTCGCGATTGACTGACTTAAACCGTTATCATCCAAGCATTGATATAACTTTTTTCCCCAGGGTTGTTTTGAATGATTATTATTGCGAGTATTGGTCGTCTACTTGCCACGCCCTGTATGGGGCCTCTCAGGCGTGGATAGTAGATTTTGAAAATGCAGGTGCCAACTGCCTCTTAGGTACGATGGGTAGTTTTCATGTGCGGGCAGTTCGTTCTGAACAGTAATCGACGTTTGGAATGATTTATTATTTTAATGATACGCTATAATAATGCTTTGTCTTCGGCTGTCTTTATATAGGCTAAGCTCCCCTAAGATCATAATCCTTGCAAACGAGTTCTTTAGTCGTGTTTTTTTGGGGTAGTTTCAGAAGTGTAAAGCTTGACCATTAGTTTAAAGAACATTATCTGAAAGAGATCTAACTAAGAGTGGTTAACAATGAAATTCGAGAAAAAGATTTTGGGGATAAGTCTGTTGGTTTTGGTTTTATGGGTTGGTATTGCTACTGCAACCATGATCGATAACGGTGACGGTACGGTCAGTGATACCGAAACCGGACTCATGTGGCAACAAACCGAGACCGGGAAAATGAACTGGCAAAATGCGTTGAGTTATTGTGAAAACTTGGTTCTCCCTGCTGTTAGTGGACATGATGATTGGCGCTTACCGGATCGGCATGAGTTGCAGTCACTGGTTGATTATAATCGTTACTACCCAAGTCTTGATAAAAAAAATTTCCCTGGGGCTTTGCCATACTATTATTTTTCATCTACTACCGCTGCCAATAATACAAACTGCGCGTGGCTCGTCGATTTTTACTATGGCGCTCTCGGTTACATGGGTAAAGCGGGCACCATTTATGTTCGTGCAGTTCGTTCTATACAGTCTGAAACATCTCATGGTTCTACTGTAATCACACATGGCTATCAATTTGACGGAAATTTACCTGTATGGCCTGAAGCTATGGGAACAGCTATTGTCGATAGAGCGGGCAGTGGTCGCATCTGGCGTTATAATAAGGATGAAGGGAAATTTTATCCCGATGTAAACGGCAGTAGCGCTGGCGAGCAAGTGCTTATTTTCGATTGGGCTAAAGAGAGTAACAACTTTTGGCATGGCAACTCCGAAGCCGTAGCCGACTCTCTATTTGTCGCTCTGGTCTATGCTCAAAAAGAACAGGGATTATCTTTGGATAATCTTCATTTTATTGGACATAGCCGTGGTACTGTTGTTAACAGTGAGGCAGTTGAAAGGCTATTAAAAAGTGGTATAGTCGATAGTGTTGATCATGTAACAACTT
>JAOZKP010000514.1 GCA_029935295.1 bacterium
CTGCGGGCTAACAACAGTTACTGCATCTACCGTGGTATCAGCCAGATCACGCACGACCTGAATGGTACCCATCTCTTGAGCCAGTTGGCCCTCAGGGTTGACTACAGTCAGCAACACTTTCCAGGTTCCGGGATAGTTGAACGTCCAGGAACTGATCTGGCCGGTAGTCGGATCATGAGGATCACCGTCATTGCCGGGATCATCATCACCCAGCAGGACAGCTTCGGACATGTCATTGACAGTCCAGAAATACTGAGAGTTGGCAGCCGAGCCAGCACCAGCTGTCAGAGCCACAACTGCACCCACCTCGACGGTAGCCGGCAGGCCGGTTATAGAAGCCAACGGAGGAACGCCAATACCGTAGGCAGAGCCATCAATGGTGAGCAGGTAGGCAGCCCAAGCATCGTGACCGTCATAGGTTCCGACTCCACCGACACCAGCGAGGGTGTAGGTCTCGTCGAAGACCTGATTAAGAACACCAAATGCGGCACCGGTAAGTGAATCAAAGCGAATCGAAAGACCACCTAAAGGAGCAAAATGAAGGGCACCAGCAGAGTCGGTAACGCTGAATTCAGCTGTACCGTCAAAGGTACCAAAGCTACCCAGAGCACTCAGGGCTGCGGTAGAACCGCTGGTACCGGCGGGCAATTTAATGTTCCGCTTCCAGGCAGTGGTACCATCGGTCAGTTCGAGGCGGAGGTAGTTGCCGCCAACAACAGCCAGAACACCGGTGCTGATGGTCGAGGCAGAATAACCAACACGGGTTTTAAAATCATCTTCATAAAGCATCTGGCTGACCTGAACAGTTCCCAAGCCGCCGGTGGAGGTTAAGTTGCGAGCAATACTTCGCCCACCTTTTCTATCTTTAAGGTTGGGATGAAAAGTAGTCACATCAGCATCGGTACCGTTGGCCTTAGTCAACGGGGTCGAGACGGCACCAGTCACGCTGAAAGTCATGTTATCCGGCACCAAATTATAATCGCGAGCCAGCATGCCAGTAGCACTGTGACAATCGGCACAGGCTTTACCGAGCACATATTGACTGACCGGGGCGATGTTATGTTGGACCTTGAAAGGCACAGACATGGCCGACAATTTGACATTCGGAGTACCGCCACCGCCATTAATGGCCGGCATATTGGCATTGAGATAGGCGATCTGGGTACCAACATTGGCATCACTCAAAACTCCATGATCCAGCTCAGTCAAGGCTATATTGACACCACCAAATTGGGGATTGTCCTCATTGGCCTTCATCAGATGAGTCATGAGAATGGCATCCATACCACCCATCATACCATCACTATTGAGGTCATGATCGACATCATTTTTACCGCGATAGTACAAGGTAGTGAGGGCGCTGGTGGCAATAATTTTACCCTTGAGCCACGAAAAGGTGATGTTGGGGCTATCAGCAACGGTATCACCATCAGTATCGATGAACATCGAGCGCTGGACATACGGATTTTCATGGTCGGCGAGACGATCAAAAAGGTCACCACCGGTGGCATCCACGACACAACCGCCATTATTCCAGGCATCGGTAGATACTTTACCGACGTGGCAGGCGCCACAATCGAGAATATCCAGATGGCTGGCATTAGGATCACCACCATCATTGGTCGTAGAAGCGATAATCGCAGTCAAACCATACTGCTGATGTTTGGCGGTCGGATCAGGAGCGCCATAGTCACCAACATCAGAGGTAATAAATACCGGATCACCCCATACAGGATCACCCCATACAGGATCTCCCCATACAAGAACACCAGCAACTTCATCCTGCAAACCATCCGCAGGCGGTAAACCGGTTGTATTATCAACCAAGTCAACAGGAGTTAAATCCTGCAAACCATCCGCAGGCGCCACACCAGTAACATTATCAATCTCATCAACAGGCGTTAGATCCTGCAAACCATCCGCAGGCGCCAGACCGGTGACATTATCAATCTCATCCACG
>JAOZKP010000515.1 GCA_029935295.1 bacterium
TGCTTTGTAGAGAATATGGGCATAGGCGTGGGCGCAGACTCCATTAACGGCCATCGCCGTGCCGATACCGATCCCGCAAACCATATAACCAACCTGGCTGACAATATGGTAGGCCAAAATCCGGCGCGCATCATTTTCAATGACAGCGTATCCAACTCCATAAAGAGTCATGATCGCCCCCATAATGGCCAGCATTTCAAATCCGGGGAAAGCCCGGGCCAGAACATAGACCGCTGTTTTGGTCGTAAAGGCGCACATAAATACAGCCCCGGTCACAGTCGCTTCGGGATAGGCATCCGGTAGCCAGGCATGAATCGGAGGAACTGCAGCATTGAGCATAAAACCAATCATAATCAGATAATCGGCCGTAGTCGCCCCTTCAACCGCAATCTGAGAAAAGGTCAAGTCATGGCAATTCTGGTAACGAAGAAAGATACCGGCGAGAAGGATCAGGCCGCCAGCGGTGTGTACCAACAGATAACGATAACCGGCTTCGATTGAGCGTTTCCTTTTGCGATACCAGATCAGGAAAGTTGAGGCAAAGGCCATCAGCTCCCAGAAGATAAAGATTGTCAGGTAATCACCGGCCAAAGTTGTACCCAAGGCCCCGGCTACATAAAGAAAAGCCGCGATATGATGGCCGGTCTCTTTAACATGCAGACAATAGATGGCACCAATCAAAGCCATCAGCGTAAAAACGTGGAGAAAAACATAGGTCAGTTTATCGACCCGGCCGAAAACCAGCTCAAAACCCATGAAGTTACAAATTCCGAAACTATCCGGCAAAGCATGAATCTGCCAGAACGCCAAGAGCGGAACCGCCAGCAGAAGAACCTTCTGCATTTTGAAGCGGGTGAAAATCGGCAACAGCAGGGCTCCGAGGATAAAATAAGAGGCCGGATGAAGAAAAATCGTACTACTCATCATTATCTGAATCCTCACTATCGTAGAAATCTTCGCGCTGGGACAACCAGACGTGAGAGAGCCCCTTACAGAAAACTATCATCCCCAGGCAACCAAAGATACTGAAGAGAGCCCAGAAACCAATAACTGAATCACCCCAGAAATGAGGGTGATGTCGATCAATCAGAAAATCAAAAAACAGAGTCCCCAAGAGAAAGGCAAAGAAAACCCATTTCAAAACTTTCGCATGAGCTTGCAGATAACTTAACAATGTAACCATCATGCTCCCACCATCATATCAATATATCAATTAATCGTTACATGAATAATTCTTAAAAGCAGATCAGGATAGAACCCCAGGATAATTGAGATAATACTGGTTATCAAAAGCGGTATCACCATAAACAGGATTAAGGGTTTATTTTCCAACGAACCACTTAGACCCTGGTCTGCGGGTGCGACTTTGCCGAAAAAAGCTGTGAGAAAAATTGGTACAAAATAGCCAGCATTAAGCAAACTACTGGCCAACAGGACCACAAGCAGACCAATACTCCCTATATCCATGGCCCCTAAAGCGAGAAACCATTTGGTCACAAATCCTGCCGAACCCGGCACCCCGATCATACTCAATGAAGCCAGACCAAAAGCGATCATCGTAATCGGCATCCGGTAGCCGAGCCCGCCCAACTCCCTGATATCTTTTTTACCGCAGGCAACAAAAATTGCACCCGCGCAGAAAAACAGCGTGATCTTGGAAAAAGCGTGATTGGTAATATGAATAAGCCCACCGGTGATACTGTTCGGTGTCAGCATCGCAACACCGAGTATAATATAGGAGAGCTGACTGATGGTTGAATAGGCGAGTCGGGCTTTAAGGTTAGTTTTACTCAAAGCAATAATTGACGCCGTGATGATCGTAAATGAAACAAAATACGCCGTAAACATACCAAGGCTCAGATCTTGAAGCATCTGCACACCAAAGACCGAGAGCATCACCCGACAGGTCGAAAAGACGCCGACTTTAACCACGACCACAGCATGCAAAAGGGCACTGACC
>JAOZKP010000015.1 GCA_029935295.1 bacterium
TCTTCTGGCGATTGTCGCGCCGATTGCTGTCGGTTTTGGTCTTGGTGCCGAAGCTCTGGGCGGCATGCTTGCCGGTGCAACTTTGACTGGTGTATTTATGGCACTGTTTATGTCCAACGCTGGTGGTGCCTGGGATAATGCTAAAAAGTACATTGAACAGGGTAATTGTGGTGGTAAAGGCTCCGACGCTCATAAAGCGGCGGTTACCGGTGATACAGTTGGTGATCCTTTCAAAGACACCTCTGGCCCGGCTATGAACATCCTGATCAAATTGATGTCTATCGTTTCATTGGTTATTGCTCCTTTGCTCTTGAAGATGTAAACGATTAGTATCTTGCTTTATTAAGACCAAAGGCCAGCACTTATTCAGGTGCTGGCCTTTTTACGTCTTGACAAAAACTGTAAATTACGGCAATCTCAAATATTATAAATTATAACCATATTTCTGGAGTTTAATCATGTCAGGTCATAATAAGTGGAGCAGTATTAAGCATAAAAAAGGTGCTGCGGATGCTAAAAGAGGTAAAGTTTTTACCAAGATTATCAAGGAAATTATTGTTGCCGCCCGGGCCGGGGGTGGTGATCCGGAGATGAATCCGCGTTTGCGGACGGCGGTGGCTACGGCCAAAGCGGCGAACATGCCCAAGGATAATATTGAGCGGGGCATCAAAAAGGGTACTGGAAATCTTGATGGAGTTAATTACGAGGAGTATTCGTATGAGGGTTACGGCCCCGGCGGCGCCGCGGTAATGCTCGATATTCTGACTGATAATAAAAATCGGACTGCTGCAGATATCCGCCATATTTTTGCAAAAGGTAATGGTAACTTAGGTGAAAATGGCTGTGTCGCCTGGATCTTTGAGACCAAAGGGGTGATCATTTGTGAGCGGGAAAAGGTTGATGCCGAGGCTTTGTTTGAACTGGCGCTTGAGGCCGGTGCCGATGATGTGATTGATGAAGAGGGAGAGGAGATTATTGAGATCTATACGGAACCTGATTCTTTTGAAGATGTCCGGCTGGCATTAGAGAATGCCGGCGTGGAGATGGCTTCGGCCGCAGTCGATAAAATACCTTCCAATACAGTTGAACTTGCCAGAAAACATGCGGAACAGATGCTGCGCTTAATGGATAACCTGGAAGATTGTGACGACGTGCAGAAGGTTTATTCAAATTTTGATATTGATGAAGCTCTGCTGGAAGAGCTGCAGGGTTAGATTCTAAGTGTTGGTCTTGGGGGTTGATCCCGGGAGCTCAGTAACCGGTTTTGGTCTGGTTGAGCAGATTTCCGGAAAGCTTATCTATTGTCATGATGAACAGTTAAAGCTGCCGGCGCGGGCCGATGTTGGCAAAAAACTGGCTCTGCTCTACGATCGAACCGCTGATCTTTTAGATAGGTTTAAACCGGATCAGGTGGCATTTGAGGGTATATTTTATGGCAGTAATGTTAAAAGTATGTTGGTTTTAGGTCAGGCCCGGGGGGCGGTAATGGTGGCTGCAGCTCGGTATGGTCTGAAAATCTTTGAATATCCACCGGCCACAGTTAAACAGACGGTTGCTGGCTACGGCAAAGCAACCAAGGATCAGATTCAACATATGGTAAAATTATTGCTCAAGGTTGAAAAAGTTTCGGGGGAGCATGCCGCCGATGCTTTAGCTGTCGCGATTTGTCACCACCATCAAACCCGTTTGCAAGGATGGCCAAGCGCATGATCGGGCGAATTCGTGGGGCTTTAGTTTACAGGAGTGAGTCCGAAGTTATAGTCGAAGCTGGTGGCGTTGGCTACACACTGCAAATTTCCGCAACCACCAGAGACCGGCTTCCAGCTCTGGATGAAGAATTAGTTTTGTGGGTGACGACCCGTTTTCGTGATGATCAGATTTTTCTTTACGGTTTTCTGGAACGTCGGGAACAGACCATGTTCCTGCGGCTGCTTAAAGTTAACGGCGTCGGGCCCAAGTTAGCGTTTACAATAATCTCCGGTGCCAGTATTGATCAACTCGAAAGACAGTTGGTAAACCAGGAGGCGAAAGAGCTGGCCAAACTGCCTGGGGTTGGTAAAAAACTCTCTCAGCGTCTGGTATTGGAACTGGGTGAATTTTTGAAAAAAGAGTTAGGAGAACTTGAATTAGCCGATCTGTGCGGTGGGAGCAATATTGATGGAAGTGGAAAAAATGATGTTGGTCGTGAATTAATGGCAGCATTAACAGCTTTGGGTTATCGTGAAAGTGAGGTTGCAGCATCCGTTGCCGGTATATTAAAGAAATATCCGGATCAAGCACTTGAAGTTCTTTTAAAGATGGCTTTGCAGGAGTTCCATCGTGGTTGAGGAACGTCTGCTGGAGCCTGGCCTTAACCCGGATGACAGCCCGATTGAAGAGGGTTTGCGGCCGCATCAGTTGGTCAATTATGTCGGTCAGAAAAAAGCGGTTGGTAACCTTAAGGTTTTTATTAAAGCCGCCCGGGGTCGGGGCGAAGCCTTGGATCACCTGCTTCTTTATGGTCCTCCCGGACTCGGGAAAACTACTCTTTCACGAATTGTTGCTGCGGAAATGGGGGCTCAGATTCGGGGCACGTCAGGGCCGGCAATTACTCGGCCGGGTGATCTGGCGGCAATACTTACCAATCTCCAACCGCATGATATTCTCTTTATCGATGAAATCCACCGACTCAACCGGGCTGTGGAAGAGATTCTTTATCCCGCCCTTGAAGATTTCAAACTTGATATTATAATTGGCCAGGGTCCGGCGGCCCGCTCAATCTCTTTGGATCTTCCACCTTTTACCCTGGTTGGCGCAACTACCAGGGTTGGACTCCTCTCCTCTCCATTACGTGATCGTTTCGGCATTGTCATGCGTCTTGAATTCTATGAGGTTGACGAACTTGCCAGAATTATAACGCGCTCTGCCGGGATTTTTGATATTGCTATCGATGCCGAGGGGGCTTTGGAAATTGCCCGGCGTTCACGGGGTACTCCCCGGATTGCCAATCGCCTCTTGAAACGGGTACGGGATTTTGCTCAGGTTGATGGACATAATTCTATTACGCAGTCGATCGCGGCGACAGCTCTCAATTGCCTTGAGATTGATGAACGCGGATTTGATAACCTTGACCGCTTGTTTATGGACGCAATCATAAATAAATTTAACGGCGGTCCGGTCGGCATAGAAACTTTGGCTGCGGTTCTGAATGAAGAATCGGATACGTTAGAGGATGTCTGCGAGCCTTTTTTACTCCAGGCCGGTTTCCTGGCCCGTACCCCCCGGGGTCGGGTCGTAACCCGTTGTGCTCTTGAGTATTTTGTCTGATTTTAAAATACTAATGCGGGGACAAACCCCGCAACCCAAACGGGTCTTTCGGCCCGCACTCGAGAGCACTCCCGTTGGTCGCAAATAAGTACTCTTATCAGGTTATTTTCTTGTTTTTCAAACCAGAAAATAACCTGTAAGGTACTAATTGTAACTTGACATTTAACTGTAGTTGTTGTTACTACTCATGCAAGTGTATGAGGTTAAATTTTTTACAGGTTATTTATGGCAAGTCTAGCAGAATTTATGGTTCAGGACTGGTTGGTTTTTATTGTCGGGCAGCAGAACGTGCAAAAGGGGCTACTGGCATCTTTTCTGGAGCGTGAGTTTAATCTCAACTGTCAGGTTGCTGAAAACGGACAGGATATACCGCAAAAAGGTTTGCTTGGAAAGCGGTCCCTGCTGCTTCTGCGGGATTGTTCAGGCGACAATGCCGATGATATTTTAAAATATCTGGATAATTTTGGCGATCGTCTGCTTTCTGATACTAAGATCTCTTTGGCTCTGATAAATTTTTCTTCTGAATTTGAAATTGAGGCAGAACTGTTGCAGCGCGGAGTGCGTGGAGTCGTAAATGGAAATGTTGCGCCCGCCCTTCTGATTCGTTTTGTTCGGGCGATTATCGCCGGCGAACTCTGGTTCCCCCGGCAGCTGGTCAGTCGCTGCATTCTTGAGAGTCGGGGGCAGATTGTTGCTGGAAATAATGCTGAATCGGCGCCGTCAATCTCGCCGCTGGCCGTCTCTTTATCGGTGAGGGAGAAAGAGGTACTGGTCGAGATCGGCATCGGCTCAACTAATGATCAGATTGCTGACCATCTTTGTATCAGCCAGCATACAGTTAAGAGTCATGTTTATCGTATATTTAGGAAGATTAATGTTCCCAATCGGCTGCAAGCCGCATTGTGGGCCTCTAAATACCTTGCCTGATACGGGCGGAGCCCTTCAGCAAGTTTCCTTGCCAGGGCGTATTCCTGTTTTTTATGTTGGAAACCTGTAATCTACTAAGTCACCTTTTTATAAAATTAAGCTTTTTTTCATACTTTTGCCTGATTGTTTTTTTATTTATTTGTAGTATATTGATCTTATAAGAGATTTCTGAAGACAAATTTTATATGAGATATGTGCAAAAGGCCACTGAATGTTGCGGCTTGATGCATTGAGATGAAATAGACAGGAGCTATCATGGAAAGAAGAGTAGTCACTCGATACAATTTACAGGTTCCGGCACATGTTGAGACTGTGCCCGGTGGCGGTGGAGTTCAGACTTTTGAATGGAAAACCCGGGATGTCTCCTCCAGTGGTGCCTTTTTACTGACAGAAGGGCAGGAGTTAAATGCCGGTACAGACCTTAAAGTGAATCTTTTTCTTAATTCATTTTCCGGGGCCGGATCATGGGTCACTATGAGTGGTAAGGTGGTTCGTATTGAAGATGAAGGGGTGGGTGTCTGCTTTGACGGTCACTATCAGTTTATTACTGAAGCTCCTGATCTCGATATGTAGAATTTGAGTTGGGTATTAATGATTGAGAATAGTTTTGGGTAATAAAACCGGGTCGGAATAATCTGCCCCGGTTTTTTTGTTTTTCATGTAAGTTTACGCGGGCGTTGCCTGTAAGTCGCGAATAGAGGGTTTGAATTTATGACTGTTTTAGTAACCGGGGCTGCTGGATTTATCGGTTTTCATTTGAGTCGGAGGCTTATTGCTGAAGGAGTTGAGGTTGTCGGGCTCGATAATCTCAATGATTATTACGATGTTAAACTGAAAAAGGACCGTTTGGCGATTCTTTCCCAGGCACAGAATTTCACTTTTGTTGAGCTTGACCTGGTTGATACTGCGGGGATGGAGAAGCTTTTTCAGAAGTACTCTTTCCAGCGGGTTGTCAACCTGGCGGCCCAGGCCGGAGTTCGTTACAGTCTGGAAAATCCCAAGGCTTATGTTGACAGCAATCTTTCGGGGTTTCTCAATATTCTTGAGGGGTGCCGGCATAACCGGGTTGAGCATCTGGTTTATGCCTCCTCAAGTTCAGTTTATGGGCTCAACAGCAGTATGCCGTTTTCAGTGCATGATAATGTGGATCATCCGTTAAGTTTGTATGCTGCCAGCAAAAAGGCCAATGAGCTGATGGCGCATTCATACAGTCATCTTTATGGGATGCCGGTGACCGGTTTACGTTTTTTTACAGTTTACGGCCCCTGGGGCCGGCCTGATATGGCACTTTTTCTCTTTACTAAGGCGATTCTCAATGGTGAACCGATCAAGGTCTTTAATCAAGGTAATATGGAGCGTGATTTTACCTATGTTGATGATATCGTCGAAGGTATTGTCAGGTTGTTGCCGACTATAGCACAGCCTAATCCCGACTGGGATGGAGCCGCACCGGATCCCGGCAGCAGCCCGGCCCCTTACCGACTCTACAATATCGGTAATCACAGCCCGGTTAAATTACTTGATTTTATTGCTTTAATAGAGAAAGCTTTAGGGTGTGAAGCGCAAAAAGAGTTGTTGCCGATGCAGCCGGGAGATGTCCCGGCAACTTACGCTGATGTTGAAGCTCTCAGTCAGGCAGTAGGTTTTAGTCCAGATACACCCTTGGAAAAGGGCATCTCTGATTTTGTGCAGTGGTATCGCGAATATTATCAGGTGTAATAGATTAATTGAACAAAAAAGGGCTACAGTTTGTGAAAAAACTGTAGCCCTTTTTTTTGTTTTATTGCGAGTCAGTTTTACCCCAAGGCGCTGAATAGAGCTCCCGGCTGGCTGGCATTTGCATTACCGCCTGCTCCAAGAGCTTGCGTTGCCTGATTCCCACCAAGGTTTGTGTCTGTCTGGTCACTGTAACCAATTATCTGTTGGGAGGTGGTTCTGTTATCATCAAGTGGAGCCGTTGCCGGAGTCTCAGCATTTAAAGTTGAGGCGGCAGCTGGTTTATTGTTGCCGGTTTGTTGGGTTTCCGATCCGGCGTCAGGGCGGTCTGACGTAAGAGCAGCTACCTGTGGCTCGGGTTGGGTTTCTCCGGTTGCCTGAGTTGTCGGCGCGGTGTCTGCAGGGGTCGTCTCATTTTCGGCTTGTGCTTGTTGTTGTAAGTCGACGGCCTGATTGCTGATATCAACCTGTTCCGTAGGGGGAGGTGTTAATTCGACTGGATTGGCATTCTCGGTCGGTGGCTGCAGTTGTGCCGCTTCAGATGAATAGACTTCAGGTGCACGTGCACCTTGATGAACTGCGGCAGTTGTTTCTTGTGAGAGGTTCGGGATACCGTAAAAAGCATTCATTTGGGAGAATAAAGATATACGAGCATCTACTTCTTGAATTTCCATATCAGGTACCTCCTTTTAATATTTTAATGGTGTCGGGCTTGGTTATGTCTGTCCCTGGTATTTTATAAACAGATAAAGCGTGACGTAGCTATCTGATGGGTTAACAACCAGTTTCAGTGTATAAGTGCCATTTTTGATAGTTTTCTACAATATAAGATAACATAATTATTTGTGAAAAGCAAATGGTGGAAAATTTTGTTATCTTATATTGATTTAAGAGTTGAATTGCAGTTGGTAAAGGTTGGCGTATTCACCGTTTTTTTGTAAAAGTTCATCATGGCTGCCAATTTCAATTATCTGGCCATCGCTCATAGTTACAATGCGGTCTGCGTGAGTGATAGTTGAGAGACGATGGGCAATCACCAGAGTTGTGCGGTTTCGCATTAATCGATTTATGGCGTCCTGAACTTCACGCTCAGATTCGGTATCTAATGATGAGGTCGCTTCATCAAGAATCAGGATGGGGGAATTTTTAAGCAGGGCTCGGGCGATAGAGAGGCGCTGCTGCTGGCCTCCGGAGAGGCGAATGCCGTTTTCACCGACAATGGTTTCGTAGCCTTCCGGCAGGTTTTCAATAAAACTGTGCGCATTGGCAGATTTTGCCGCGGCGATAAGGGCATCGTCACTTACATCGGTACGGCCGTAAGAGATATTGGTGCGGATGGTATCATTAAACAGGATCGTTTGCTGGGATACAATTGCAATCTGCTGCCTGAGAGAGTGTTGTGTCAGTTTACGGATATCATAACCATCAATCGTAATCATGCCGGCGTTGACATCATAGAAACGTGGTAGAAGATTCAGCAGGGTTGTTTTGCCGCTGCCGCTGCGGCCGACAATGGCGACAGTTTCTCCTTTGCTGATAGTTAATGAGACCTTTTTCAGTATCGGTTCCTGATCGTAAGCAAAATCTACTGCTTTATAGCAGATAGTTTGCTTGAAATCGGGTAGGGTAACGGGATCATCACAATCTTTAATTTCGGCTTCAGTATCCAGAAGTTCAAAGACCCGGGTACCGGCGGCGAGGGCTTCCTGAACCTGATTATTACTGCGATTTAAAGAGCGGATTGGACCGTAGAGCATAAATAGAGCCGTCATAAATGAGAAAAAACTGCCGGGAGTGGTGTGTCCGCTTATTACTTGGCTGCCGCCGTACCAGATTACCGCCGCCGCCGCCAGCCCGCCGAAAGTTTCGGAGATCGGGGCGGTTATTGATTTTACCCGGAGGCGTTTTATCATTAACTTAAACAGTCTTTCATTGACGTGATAAAACTCGCGCCGGTTAAACTCTTCCATCAGAAAGGCTTTGATGATTCTGATGCCGGTGAAACTCTCCTGGAGAAAGTTTGAAATTTCGGCGACCTGAGATTGTCCTTTTTTACTGAAACGGCGTAATTTTCGACTATATTTAAATATCGGAAAAAACAGCAGGGGCAGGATTACAAGTGCAATGGTTGCCAGGCGACAGTCACGGTAGAAAAGAACACCGATAAGTCCTAATGCGGTAATGACCTCTTTCAAAAGTCCGGCTATGACGCTTGAGACCGAGCGTTGAATCATGGCAATATCGTAGATAACTCGGGAAGTTAAGGCACCGCTGGGGATGGAGTTGAAAAAACTGAGCGAGAGTCCCTGAATGTGGTAGAATACTTCCTCACGAATATTGGTAACAATCCGGTTGCCGACATAGCCGATAAAGTACGATTGCAGGTAATTAGCCACTCCCTTGATTGCAAAGAGGAGAATCAGGCCGAGGGGCAGAAGTTTCAGCATCTCCGCATCCTGCTTTAAAAAGATGTCATCTAGAGCCGGTTTAACGAGGAAGGCGACAGCGGAGGTCAAAAGCGAGAAGATAACCATGAATATGATCGCTAAAAGCAGTTGCAGCCACAACGGCTTAATATAGCGTAAGAGGCGGCGGTAATTATCCATGTTTTTTCAATTCATCAATAATGGCGGCAGCAGCGCGTTGTGCAGCTCCGGGTTTTCCTAAACGTAATTTAAGTTTTTGTAAATCTTGTACGGTTCGGTTGTAACTGGGTTTATGGTCACGGATAGCTCGCATCTGGCGGACAATTTTTTCGGGGTTGGCTTCTGTCTGGATAAGTTCAGGTACGATCTCTTTCCCGGCAATCAAATTTACCAGGCTTATAAATGGTACCTTGATTATGCGTTTGCCGATCAGATATGAGAGCTGGTTGATTTTGTAGATAACCACCATCGGAATTTCAGCTAGAGCCGTCTCCAGAGTGGCGGTTCCGGATGTGACCAGAGCAAAAGAGACATCCTCCAGTAAGGTTGCCAGTGGCTGCCGGAGCAACGTAACATATTCACGAAAATTTGCGGGGATTAATTTTTCAATATCTGTGAATGCGATTGAAGGGGCGACCGGAATTAGAAATCTGCTTTCCGGCTGTTCCCGGAGATAGAGCCGGGCTGCGGTTATCATCTCCGGCAGCAGGCATTTGATCTCGCCCCTGCGGCTGCCGGGGATTAAAGCAATATTGTGATTCTGCCGCCGGTCAAGAGATTTGAATGACGCAAAATCATCTAAAAGTGGATTGCCGACATACTCCACGGCAACATTATGTTGCTCGAAAAATTCTTTCTCAAAGGGAAGAATGACTAATACCCGGTCAATCAGACGGTTGATAGTGGCAACTCTGCCCTGGCGCCAGGCCCAGACTTTCGGGCTGATATAGTAGACAATCGGGATTTTCAGTTTGTGGGCAAACGGGGCAACCAGATGCAGATTGAACCCCGGAAAATCAATGAGAATCAGGAGGTCCGGCCGGATTTTAAGCAGATGTTCACGGATGGCCTTGCGCCCCGCCCGAATATCTGAGATACGGCCTAAAACCTCGGTCAGTCCGATAACTGCAAGTCGGGAGGAGGGGAAAATAAGTTCAACCCCGCTCTCTTCCATCTTGCTGCCACCAATCCCCGAAAGTTTTATTCCTGGAGACTGGCGCTGTAACGCTGTCGCCAGGTTGGCCCCGTGAAAATCACCGGAGTCTTCACCTGCGACAATTACAAGATGGGGAGGTTTCTTCATATCATCTTTTACGGCAGACTCCCCTTTCAGAGGCTTTTATAAAATCCAGCATCTCTTGAACCTCGGGGGTCATCTCAACTTCATTGGTAACTCTTTCCATAGCTTTTGCTAGAGACAGGCCGGTTGTGCGAAAAATAATCCGGTATGCCTGATTGAGACTGTTCAGGGCTTCCTGGCTGAAACCGCGTCTCTTCAGGCCTTCCTTATTTAAACCGTACAAGCGCGTATGATTGCCGGTTGCCAGGACAAACGGCGGAATATCCTGGGAGACTCCGGAGGTTCCGCCCAGGAAGGCGTGGGCCCCGATTCGGCAAAATTGATGGATCGCACTTAACCCCCCGATGATTACGTAATCACCAACTATGCAGTGTCCGGCAAAGGTGACTCCGTTGGAGAGAATAATATGGTTTCCCAACTGACAATCGTGAGCAATATGGACGTAGGCCATAATGAAATTATGGGAACCGATACGCGTGAATCCGCCGTCTAATTCAGTTCCCCGGCTGATTGTCGCATACTCCCGGACGACCGTGTGATCACCGATAATCAGCTCTGACTGGCCACCCTTATGTTTCAGGTCCTGCGGGTCGGTTCCCACCAGAGCGTAGGGGTAGATGCGGCAGTTTTCACCAATAACAGTTTTGCCTTTGACGGTGGCATGATGTTCAACCATACTGCCGGCACCTAGGTCAACCTCACCTTCGATGATTGCATAAGGACCGATACAGACGTCATCGGCTAAAGTTGCCTGATCTGAAACAATAGCGCTTGGGTGAATTTTTGCCATTATTTTCCATCTCCTACACTGGCCATCATCTCCGCTTCAGCGACAAGAATTCCATCGACCTCCGCCCGCCCGGCAAATTTCCAGATGTTACGGCGCTGATTGATTAACTCCATTGTCATAATCAGGGTGTCGCCGGGCCGTACCGGTTTGCGAAAGCGGGCTTTGTCAATACTCATAAAAAAGATCTGTATATCCGAGTCCGCTGTGCCCGCTTTTAAGCCGAGGGAGTTAAGTGCGTAAATTCCCCCGACTTGGGCCATGGCTTCAATAATCAAAACTCCCGGCATAACCGGAAATGATGGGAAATGCCCGGCAAAGAAAGGCTCATTAACGGTAACATTTTTACAGCCGACAATACTTTTGCCAGCATTTATTTCAATGATTTTATCAACCAGCAGAAACGGGTAGCGATGCGGCAGGTAGTTCAATACCTGCTGGATATCCATTAACGGTGCAGTCATATTCGGCCCTATTTCTTGACGTTGGTTGCAGCCCATTTATCATAGGCTTTGATCAGCGCATCGGTTACATCTTTGCTGTCTTCAGCGAAGATAATGCCACTGCGTTTTTCGAGAATCAGTTGGTAGTTGCCATTTTTACCGAATTCAGAGGTGACAGCTTCAAGGTCTTTCAGCATTTTTTTCAGGAATTCACCTTCCATAGCTTTCATATCTTTCTCTGAATCAGAGACAAAGATTTTAAAATCACGAACTTTCTTCTGGTAATCGCTCTCTTTCTCTTTACGTTTTTCAGCGCTCAACATCATGCCCTGGCGCTCCAGTTCCTCTTTCATGACAGAAATTTCAGCCTGTTTCTTCTGCAGAATGCCGCGCAATTCTTCCTGTTTGGCCTGCATTTTCCCTTTGGCAACCTGTCCCTGAGCTGAAAGAGCCATAACCTTCTGCAGGTCAATGTAGCCGAATTTGAAACCTTTATCAGCTGCTTGAACTGAAGCCAGACTCATAACTATCATTCCTACTGCAATAATTGAAACCAATAGATACTTTTTCATTTTGTTCTCCTTTAGGGTTAATGAAATTTGGACTACTTGCAAAAAAAATTAAAAGAAAGACCCGATGGAAAAATCCCAGACGCTTTCATCTTCATCATCTTCGGGGCTTAAGTTAAAACCCCATTCAATTCGTAACGGGCCCATTGGTGATTTCCAGCGGATACCGAAACCGACACTGTGCCGCAAGTCAAAACTTAAATTTTCATCGTCATTAAAAGCTTTACCGGCATCATAGAAAATCACCCCTCTAAGACCCATGTTCTTAATCAGTGGGAAAATCCATTCTGTACTTAGAATAAGTTCCTTGGTGCCGCCGATGACATCGCCGTTCCTATCCTCCGGTCCGGCTTCGCCAAAGTCAAAACCCCGCACTGTTTGTAATCCACCAACATAGAACCGTTCGTAAAGAGGCAGATCCTGTCCGTTATAGCCGTCCGCATAGCTGACCCGGCCCCAGAAATGAAAGGCACTTTCCCATTTGAAGGGATAGAACTTATGACCTTCAAAAATAGCTTTGTAAAAATCGTTATCGAAGCCTAAAGGCCCGCCTGCAAGAACCAGGGTTCCTTTGAGTGTATAGCCGCGGGTCGGAAAGAGCATATCGTCGCGTTTGTCGCGGGTCATTGAGAAGTATACCTGGCTGGTTTCAGTTGTTCCTTCTTCGTCCCGGATGTAATCTGAAGCGGTGCGGCTGACGTTGTAAATTTTTACCTTTTCCCAGCGGTAACCGGTCGACCAGCTGGTGTATTCATCTATCGGTTTCCCGAAGTTTAACCTGAAACCCTGCTGCATCGTATCGTAAGCATCATATTCATAGTCTTCGTTGTATACATTGAAACCGGCACTCATGTTCATGTCAAGAAAATAGGGGTCAGTCAGACCGATGTTGTAGAACTGGCGGGCTCCGGATAGTTCAACGTTGAAGGTTGCATCAAGACCTTTACCCAGCCAGTTACTCTGGGAGATGTTAGCAACTCCGATAATACTGTCAACCGTACTGTAACCGAGGCCGATACTGAAGGTTCCGGTTGAGCCTTCAACAACTTTGACATTGACATCCATAGTGCTGTCGTCATTCTGAATCGTCTGGATGTCAGCTTCGGAAAAAAACTGGGTGTTGTTGATACGTTCGCGACTTCTTTTGAGGGCCGAGCCGCTGAAAAGATCACCCTCAGCAAAGCGGAGCTCCCGGCGGATGACTTTATCCCGGGTTTTAGTGTTGCCGCTGATATTGATCCGCCCGAAAAGAAATGTGGTGCCCTGGGTCACCCGGTAGGAGACGTCAATTATCCGTTTTTCCGCATCAATATTAGTACGCGGGTCGATGTCAACAAAGGCATGGCCGCGGTCAGCAAAGTAGTTGGAGATTGTTTCAATATCTCTCTGGAGTTTGAGGTTGCTGAAAGTCTCTCCGCTTTTGCCTTTTAAAATTCTAACCAGATTATCGGTTACTTCAGGTTTACTTTCAGGGTCTACAATTTCGATTTTGCCGAGAGTGAAGATTTCACCTTCATCAATATTGAAATCGAGATAGATCCATTTGCGGTTTTCATCGAGAGTGATTTTCGGTTTGCTGACCCGGACTTTGACGTAGCCTTCACTTAAATAGAATGATTTAAGTATCTTGCTGTCATTTGCCAGCATCTCCTGATTAAGCAGACCGGCATCGGTAATCCAGGTCAGGAAGAAGCTGTAAGTTTTAGTCTGGAGTTTGCGCCGTAGTGTCCAGGAGCTGAAATTGTCATTGCCGTGAAAACGGATCTCTTTAATGTAACATTTCGGGCCTTCATCGACTATGAAGTATACCTGCACCCGGTTTTTACCGGCTTTTGCGGTTTTGGTTCTGATTTTAATCGAATAGAAACCCTGCTCCCGATAGAAGGCTTTCATTTTTTCGAGACTTTCCTGCAGTTTTTCCTCGTTGAGGATGTTGAAAGTATGGAGGGTGATCTCTTTTAAGAGGTCTTTGCGTTTAACCTTGTCGTTACCCTTAATGACGATGGCGCTGATGGTAGGCTTTTCAACCACTATCACCGCAACCTCAACCCCTTTACCTACGGCCTTGAGATTGACCAGCAGGTTTTCAAAAAAACCTAAACTGTAGAGATCTTTTAAATCCTGGTTTAAGGTTTCCGGTTCCAGCGGTTCGCCGGCCTTAGTCTGCATCTTGTCGGTAATCGTGTCTTGAGTGACTTTTTGATTGCCGAGGACGACAATCTCAGTTACCGGCATACCTGTGAAACTGGTATCCGCAGCTATGCATAACAGTGGGGATGTGAATAAAAACGTAAATATTAACAGCCGCAGCCAGAGAGATCTAAAACAGAGGCTTGTTGGTTTATTTGTCATGTGAATAAAATACTATAATATCTGTCCGTTTTCCAGGACGATAGTGCGGTCCATTCTTGCGGCCAGGCGTTGGCTGTGAGTTACCAACAGAAGAGTCGTGTTGAACTCCCGGTTGCACTCTAAAAGTAGATCGACTATTTCATTACTGATTTTGGCATCAAGGTTGCCGGTTGGTTCATCCGCGAGCAGGGCCTGCGGCTGCATTACCAGAGCCCGGGCCAGGGCAACCCGTTGCTGCTCGCCGCCGGAGAGCTCTCCCGGTTTATGATTCTTACGGTTACCCAGGCCGACATTGTCCAGCAATTGGCCGGCTTTTGCCCGGGCTGCTGGGGTTGAATCACCGTTTATTAAAGCCGGGGTCATAACATTTTCCAAGGCAGTAAATTCCGGTAGCAGATGATGAAATTGAAAGACAAAACCTAATGCCTGATTGCGCCATTTAGCCAGTTCATGCTCCGGTTTTGCAAAAATATTAGTGCCGGAGATAGTGATTGTACCGCTGCTTGGTTTGTCAAGTGAGCCGATTATCTGTAACAGAGTGCTCTTTCCAGCTCCCGACTCACCACAGATGGCAATCCGTTCTCCGGCCTTGATGGTGAAATCAAGGCCTTTGAGAACCGGAATCTCACGTTCGTTGAGAAAAAAGCTCTTTTTCAAAGAGACGGCTTCAATCATCTAATATGCACTGGACTCGGTTATGGCTGACTAAATATTTTATTCGTAACGCAAGGCTTCAGCCGGGAGCAGGCGGGAAGCACGGTACGAAGGGTAAAGGGTCGCAATAAAGGCCAGCACCAGTGAGAGAGCAGCGGTTGCCAGCAGGTGAAAAAGTTGCAAATCTACCGGTAGTGATGTCTCAAAATAGTAAACGTCTCCAGGCAGTGTGATAAAGTCATATCTTTGCAGAAGTTCACATATAAGGAGTGAACCTAAAAGTCCGAGCAGGGTACCGGCACAACCGATAATCATTCCTTCCCAGATAAAAATCCGCATCACCCGGAAAGCTGAGAGACCCATAGTTTTTAAAATAGCAATCTCTTTATGCTTCTCCATGACCACCATAATCAGGGTCGAGATTATATTGAAAGCGGCGACCATAATGATCAGGGCCAAAATTATAAACATGGTTACGCGTTCAAGTTTCAGGGCGGCGAAGAGGTTGCGGTTCATGCTGATCCAGTCGCGGGCCCAGTAGGGATAGGCGAGTTTCTGCTGGATTTTTTTTGCTATTTTACCGGATGTGTAGATATTTTCAACTTCGACAGCAATGCCTGAAACCTGCCCCGGCAGTGCAAAAAACTTTTGCGCTGCGGCCAGGGTGGTGTAAGCTAAAGCCGAGTCATACTGATACATCCCGGAGGTGTAGGTGCCGACTACTTTAAAACGCTGCATTCTTGGAATTAGTCCCAAAGGGGTCGGTGAACCGCTGGGAGCAACCAAGCGCAGGCTTGAGCCGGGTTTTACGCCAAGATTTTTTGCCAGTTCACTGCCGAGAATTATCTCCGGAACAGCTCTTTTGTCAAGTTTACGATCAGAGAAATAGTGGCCGGCAACCAGCATTTCTTCAAGTTTTTTACGTAAGGGATCGTGACTTTGGTCGATGCCCCGGACTCCGGCTCCGCTGACCTGACGGCCACGGGTTAACATCGCCTGGTTCAAGATGAAAGGGGCGGCTTCTTTAACTTCAGGAAATTCGTTGATGGTTTTGGTTAAATTTTTATAGCCACTGATGGCACCGCCGTATTTCATCACCATGATGTGAGCGGTGTTGCCTAAAATTTTCTTTTTCAGCTCTTTTTCAAAACCGCTCATGACGGCAATGACAACGACCAGAGCCATTACTCCCAAGGCGATTCCCAAGATTGAAATCATCGATATTAAAGAGATGAAGACCTGTTTTCGCCGAGCCAGAAGGTGGCGCAGAGCAACGAAAAGTTCAAACCTCAAGGTTTTAAGCCTTTGCTTCCGGTTTGAGAAGCGGGAAAAGGATGACGTCACGAATTGAAGCTGCATCAGTGAAAAGCATTACCAACCGGTCGATACCGATGCCTTCACCGGCAGTCGGCGGCAGGCCGTACTCCAATGCTCGCAAATAGTCAGCATCAAATTGGTGTGCTTCGAGGTCGCCGGCGGCTTTATCCTGGAGTTGCTGCTCGAAACGCTGCCTTTGATCAAGTGGATCATTAAGTTCGGAAAATGCGTTGGCCATCTCGCGCCCGGCAATAAATAGTTCAAAGCGGTCTACCACCTCGGGGTTTGTATCATTGCGGCGAGAGAGAGGAGAAATCGCGACTGGATAGTCAGTGATAAAGGTCGGCTGGATAAGCTGTTCTTCAACCTTTTCATCAAAAAGTTTCATCAGGCATTTGGCATGGTTGGTGCGCTCCTGCGGCGCCATTTCCAATCCCAGTTCATCAATGATCGCCAGTGTGTCCTCATGATTGTTAAGTTTTTCCGCATTTATATCTGCATATTTTTCAATTGCTTCAATTACAGTCAGGTGATCCCAAGGTGCAGCAAAGCTGATTTCCTGGCCCTGGTAAACAATAGTGTCGCTATTATTAAGAACTCGGCAGATAGATGTGAAAAGTTCTTCCGTAATGCTCATCAGGTCAAGATAGGTTGCGTAAGCCTGATAGAACTCAATCATGGTGAATTCTGGATTATGCTTGATTGAGATACCTTCATTGCGGAAATTGCGGTTGATTTCAAATACCCTTTCAAAGCCACCGACAACCAGTCGTTTAAGGTAGAGTTCCGGCGCAATGCGCAGATTCAAGTCAAGGTCTAAAGCGTTATGGTGCGTAGTAAACGGCCGGGCGGCGGCCCCGCCGGCAACAGCCTGCATCATCGGGGTTTCAACTTCAAGAAAGTCTCTCTCTTTAAAGAAATTCCTGATAGTATCAATGATAAGTGTTCTTTTGGTGAAGGTGTCGCGGACTTCCTGGTTGACAATCAGGTCAACATAACGCTGCCGGTAGCGGGTTTCGATATCTTTTAAGCCGTGCCACTTCTCCGGCAGCGGCCGCAAAGATTTAGTGAGTAGCACAATAGCGTCGGCCTGAACGGTTAACTCGTCAGTTCGGGTTTTGAAAATAGTACCGGTAACGCCGACAGTGTCGCCGATATCGAGCAGTTTGAAAACCTTGTAATTATCATCACCCACCAGGTTCTTGCGGACATAGGCCTGGATTTTGCCGCTGCGGTCCTGGATGTGGATGAAAGCTGCTTTGCCGAAAGTTCTTAACGAGACTATGCGTCCGGCAACTGCTACTGCCGGGGCAGTAGCAGTCAGGGTTTCAGAGTCAGTTTCGTTGAATTCACTGAGCACGGCGGCGGCGGTAGTCGAAGGGGTAAAGCCGTTGGCAAATGGGTTTACACCAAGAGCTTTAAGCTCTTCCAGTTTTTTGATACGCTGCTGGCGTAAGCTGTTTTCATTTTCCTGAGTCATAGTTTTTTATACCTAAGTTGTTTAGTAATCTTTATTTATCCGGTCGAGTTCCTGGCTGGCCCGGTCGGCAAAATTAGATCCGGGATTGAGCTTGATAACCTTTTTATAGGCCGCAACTGCCAGATCTCCTTCTCCACGGGCGGCTTCGATGTCACCGATCTGGAGCCAGACGCCGGGATGTTTCGGGGAAATCTTTTTGGCTTTTTCAATTTCCTGAGTGGCCAGGTCAAGCCGGTTTGAGTTGAAGTAGAGTCGGCTAAGTTCATAGTGTGACGGGAAGTAATCCTGGTTTAGTTCGATTGCTTTGATGTAACAGGCTTGAGCCTGTACCTGTTTGTCCTGCAGCATGTAGAGATTGCCAAGATTGTGATAGGCTTTTTCCGGGGTCGGGTAAAGTGGGTTTTCATAGGCTTTCAGAAATTCAGTCTGGGCCAGAGAATATTTCTTTTGCTGCATATAAATTGTGCCCAGCATATTGTGAGCTTCACTGAATTTAGGGCTCAGTGCTATGGCATCCTGGAGTCTGGCGATCGCTTTATCCGGCATATTTTGGTTGATATTTACTAATGCCTCAAGATAGAGTGTGCGTTTGTCGGCAATTCCGGCTTTGTTGATTTCATCCAAACCGGCTCTTGCCAGTTGGTAATCACCGGCTTGGAAAGCTGTAAGCAGGTTTTGATAGAATTGTTCAGACAGC
This sequence comes from bacterium, assembly GCA_029935295.1. GTDB lineage: Bacteria > Desulfobacterota > Anaeroferrophillalia > Anaeroferrophillales > Tharpellaceae > Tharpella. The sequence goes on from JAOZKP010000015.1 coordinate 17,975, forward strand.
TGTCGCTCTTCCGATTTTTGGGAGTTGTGAATACAGCCGGCTAAACCAATAAAACAGCACAGGAGTAGCAGAAGAGTTATAACTTTTTTGGTTTGCATACTTCGGTTTCCAGGAGTTGTTTTGACTTGCAACATAAGTATCAAATTACTGTCGGGGCCAAAAAAAGATAAGCCCTCAGATACCTGTCTGCTATCTGCTGAGGGCTGTTATTAAAGTAAAAGTGAGCTTAGAATCGGTAAATAGTTTATGATGTAGCACTGTTTTTTAGTGCCAGCAGACGTTCTTCCGCCCAGGGTTTAAAAAATGAGTTCTGCAGAAGCTGAATCATGTTTTCGTAAGTTGCCACTGCTTTTTCGGGCTGTTTACTCTTTTCATAGCTTAAGCCTAAAAGAACATAAAGGTCTTCGTTGATGAAACTCTGTTCCGTTTGCAGTTTTTCCAGAATAGTTATCGCTTCGCTATATTTTTTCTGCTGGAAATTAATTGACGCCACACCCAGACGTTCAAGGTCGTTGAGGTGCCCGTCCTTTACCTTCTTGCTGGTCTGATATATTCTGGCAGCTTCAGCAAGTTCTCCGGCCCGGTATTTCTGATTTGCACTTAAATAACTGGCAACAGGTTCAGCAACGGTGCCGCTGTAGGACGCTAGGATAGTTTTAAGTGGAGCTCCGGCATTGTCAGTTGCTGTGTCCGATTGTTGATCGATGCTTAATATGGCCTGATTCAGAAATTGCCGGGCACTTTTGTCGCGATCGCTGATGTACCAGAAACTTCCAATAGCGGTAACTCCTAGGGTTACCAGAACGACGGCCGCAATTGAAATGAGTTTGCGGTGTTTTTTGACATAATCGACAACCGAGTAGGTGGTTTTGACAAAAGCATCAGGTTCGCGCAATTCACGCCGGACAGAAATTTTTCCTTTCGACATTAGCTGACTCTCTCCTTTGGAAAACAGACGATAGATTCGACCGTTAAATTATAAGAATATTCTAATAAGAGGTTGAAAAAACTAAATTTTTAAAAGACTCGCTCTTTTATCACAGGAGAACAGATGAAGCAATGAAAATCGCCTGCTTCTTCTTCCGGTTGTCCGGATTACCATGCCGTTATTTTTTGTGAATATAGCGGAGTTCTGTCAATTGAAAAAAGCCCAACATTTTTATTGAAAAATGTTGGGCTTTCACCGGGCAAAATTGGTTATCTTGTATCTATTGAGAGTTTACTGAATGTGAAAACCTGAAAACTTTTTAGCGGTTATCAATTTTCAGTTTTCTTTAGTGGCTTTTGCCTTGCTTTTACTGGGAGCAGCTTTTTTGCGTGCAGTCTTTGGTTTGGCTGCTGAAGCTTCTTTTTTAACTGGCTTAGCTGTGGCCTTTTTCTTGACTTCTTTCTTCACTTCAGGCTTGCTTGCCGCCTTGACTTCAGGAACTTTTACTTCAGCTTTCGGGATTGGATTGGCCGCAACGCTGTCGGCTGTGGCCGCGTTCTCCGGAGCCGGGCTCTCTTCCTGATTTTCAGTGTCAAGTGTCTCCGGCGGATTTTCGGCTTTTATCTCATTGATCTCGTCAATCAGCATCTCCTGTTCCTGATCAAGGTCGGCAATCGTCAACAGAAGCTGGGAGATCTCATCCTTTTCCCAGATATCTTCATCCTGCTGCAGAGCTTTGAAGATGTAAATTCTCTCACCAAGATGGCGAAGCTGTTGTTTACGGCGGTTACTGATTGCCATAAGTTTGGCTTTGCGACTGCCTAAGCGGCACAGTCTACCGATTTGGTAGTTGATTTTCCCTAATGTAAGATTGGCCATGTCTGTTTCCTCCGGTCAAATATTTTGCGGTATTAGGTAGTGAAAAGTGTAATACTTGTCAAGTTTTTTTTATTTACAGGTTGTGTTTATTTTTTTTCCGTGTAAATTAAGCGATGATTAGGACGTAGTGCAGGTGTTGTCCACAAATAAGCCGCTTTGT
>JAOZKP010000157.1 GCA_029935295.1 bacterium
ATTCGAAACAAAGATGGCTTGGATATTTTTCAGAATCTCAGCCCGATTATAAACTAACCCTCCGGCCGCCACGAGAATAATTATGAAAAGAAAACGAAGCGGGAAAGAGTTATTGCGTTTCTATAGCTATGGACTCTTTGCGGTTCTGTTGGGATTTGCGGTTACGTTTCAGTTTATTGAACCGGCACCACCATCAAAACTCATCCTGGCCGCCGGTAGTAAAGGAGGGGCATATCTTGAATTTGCGCGGGAGTACCAAACACTCCTGGCTCAAGACGGAATCATCCTGGAAATCCTTGAAACCGCCGGGTCCCAGGAAAATCTTTCTCTTCTGGCAAACGGAAAAGCCGACATTGCCTTGATGCAGAGCGGCATTGCCGAAGCTAAAGACTATCCTGAACTACTCGGCATCGGTAGCCTCTATTTTGAACCGCTGTGGATTTTTATGCGAAAGGGTTTTACTTTTGAACGCATATCTCAACTCTATGAAAATAAATTGATATTGGGAGCTGAAGGTAGCGGTACCCGTAAGGTCGTACTTCAGATTCTTCAGGACAACAGTGTCGACTGCAACATTTTAAAAGAGAGTAAATTAACCGGCATGCCTGCAGTTGAGGCCTTGAGCATGGGTCAGGTTGATATGCTTTTTATTGTCGGAGCAGTCTCATCACCGATGATCAAAACCCTGTTGAACAATAGATCTATTACCCTTGCTAATTTCACCCGGGCGGATGCCTATACGCGCTTGCACAACTTTTTATCAAAAGTGGAACTTCCTCAGGGGGTGATAAATCTTAAGGATAATATTCCCGATCAGAAAATAACTCTGGTCGCACCAGCCGCAACCCTGGTTACCAGTGAAAAACTTCACCCGGCCCTGGCCGGCCTGTTGGCTCAGGTAATTAACCGAGTTCACAACTGTGGGTCGCTACTCAACAACCGGCGGCATCAGTTCCCTTCTGCAGATTATCTGGATTTCCCTTTAAGTGATGACGCCAGGCGCTTTTACAAACGAGGAGTCCCATTACTACAACGTTACCTGCCTTTCTGGGCGGCAATTCAACTTGACCGGTTAAAATTACTGATACTTCCGCTTCTGGCCTTGCTGTTACCGCTGTTTAAGATTCTGCCGTTAACTTATCGTTGGCGGATGCGGGCCCGGGTCTATCGCTGGTACGATACTCTGCAGGTTCACGATTCTGAAGTGCGGCAATCTCTGACTAAAGAGGGCATAAAGAATTTCATTGAAGAACTGAATAAGATTGAAGAAGATGTGCGACAGATCAATATCCCGCTCGCCTATGCCGCCGAGCTTTACGGCCTCCGGGTGCATATCGATCTATTACGCCGCCAAATTAGTGAAATCAAAAATTGAATAACGCCCTGAGAATCACGGGGTCGCCCGGGTCGCAGTAACGACCGCAGCACCGTAAGTTCCTTTACGAATATTACCAAAAACGATCTCCGGCAGACTGTAGAACATTCCCCGCAGCCCCTGATACACACGCCCCCCGCTATCAAAAGGCAGGGTCAAAATTCCTGCCAGTCCATGCAAAGCGGCATAGCTGAAATTAACTGCCCCCTCCAGTGGGCGCAGAAGCCAGCCATCATCGGTAAAAAAGAGAAATGGGGTATCTTCAAAGCGGGTTTCGTAGATTGTCGAAGTAACCGTATTAGACTCCCGCAACCAAACCCGCAAAGACTTTTCTTCGACATAGAGATTTTGCAACTGCCGTAAACGCCGGGCCGGCAGGCACTCCGCCGTTACACAATTAAAAGTTGTCCGAACATTACGATAAAACATAAATGGAGTAAAATTAAAATCCGCATGCGGCTCCAGGCGCCCGCCCAAAGCCTGCCGCTCCGCTGCCGGGTTTTTGAATGCCAGATTCAAAGAGCGCACTAACTCGGTGGCGCAGTTGCTGGTAAACAGATTATAGTGAAACTCTTTTTTAATCTGTTGTTCGAAAATGCTTATTTGGCTTTTCAGACGGCCGGCAACGCTATCCAGCTGAGACGGAATAAAATCCAAATCTGCCAGCGAAATTCCGGCGCTGCGTGAAGGCGGCCGGAAGGCAGCTTCCACTCTGATAAATTCAGCGCCATTAACTACTTTATCAACTTCCGATAAACGCCCGCGACTAGCTTCAAGAAAAGCATAAGTAATCTCGGGATAGTCGGTTTTACAACAAAAATTATCTCGCTGAACTGCGACCTCTCCCAAAAATTGAGCATATAGCTGGCGCTGGATTTCCGCTGAAATTTCAGTTTCAGTAACTGGCTGGATACGGGCTTTGGCAGAAAATGGATCAAGCGTCAACATCCGGCCGCAGGTCAACGACTGTTCGACTGCAAGTGCACGGGCAATCTGCAAGAGCAGAGCTGCACCCCGATCCGGGCGAGTTGATTTTAAGAGCGTTATGATTGAACAATGCAGCTTTTTGCCGTACTGCTGCAGAGCTTCCCGTTCCGGCAGACGCAACTGCGACTCACCGGCGACCGGCAATATTAATGCGGCTTTATCCAGGGGGCAGCCGATCTCTAAAATTTTTAATGCCACCTGCAGCGTCAGCTGTTCCAATAAAGTATTTAGCTGCCGGACATTTCGCAAAGCAGATGCAAGTTTTGTGATTTTGCACTTGACCCGCTCTTTTTCACCCGCCCGGAAATTACTCCCCAAAACCCGGTCGATATAATTCCGCAAACCTGCAATTTGCAAATCTGCAGATTTTGCACAATCGAAAAAACCTAATCCGGCAACTTGTGCCGTCTGCTGGCCGGCGATAAGGCTTTCCAGCAATTGCAGTCGGGTTCGGCTCTCTTCCAGGCGCTGCAGCTTCTGTTGTTGCTCAATCAGGAGACTACTGAAATGATAGCGTAATTTTTCGGAGATGGCAGGGGTGAGAGGAATAGTGCTTATGAAAATTGAACGGTTACAGAGTTCGTTATAGACCAGACGAAAGTTACTCCACGGCTCCCGGACGAATATGAAATTTCCGTTCGCCTGAAACTGATAGTGAAATACAGTTTCACCAAGGCGGAAGGCCGTATGACCACCGGCAGCTTCTCCGACATTGGCATTAACATAGACAACATCCAAACCGGAGGGACTTGCCGGTTCAGGAACTGCTGCTGATAAAACCGGACCTGCCCATAACAGACAGGCCCAGCTAATCAGAGAAACTGTAAATAGAAGGTGCCGCAAGAAAGAGGACTATTCTTTATAGCCTTTCATCAGCATCTCGTAGTTATGACCTTCAGTAATTGTTGAAAAATACGGCAAAGTTGAGATTCTATCTTCCTTGATCCCGGACTGTTTCAGCCCTTTCCCCATAGCCATAAAAGTGGAATCATCGTTGCCCCAAGCGGTAATCCCGTGTTTACCGGCAATAAATGCTATATTGCGCTGAAAACCTTCATCATTGCCCCCCTGGCTGACAAACATTTTGGTTGCCGAGGCGACATCATCAACATAGTTGCCAGCCTCTTCATCGACCTTTTTAGTGTCACCACCACCGGAAGAAAAACTGGAAACACTAGAATCAGACGATTTACCACTTGAATAAGATATAGAACAACCTGCCAACAGGGCCAAACAGGCAACCGCCAGCAACAAATTACGAACAACACTCAGATAACTCATTCTAATACTCCTCTATTATTAAATTTTCAAAAATATTGCCTGATCAATTTAATCATGGCAACTCAATCAGGTCCTCAAAATAGCTCCATTCGTTAGTGTCGGAACGCATAGACACCCGACCCCGACGCCCACTTTCGGCAAAATCATAATAGTCATATTCATAACGAAAACTTAACAGATAGGGACCATGCAACAGCGGTACATAAAAAACAAATGTATGACTGCCATGCTCCTTGATATCAAATACCGGGGTTGAAACCTTAAAAACAACCTTTTCCCCGGAAGCAATAACATTCAGATCAAGTTTAAAATTATCAAGATCAGATAGGTAAGTATTGACAATGGTTCCAACAACCTTGAGTCGACTATCCAATTGTCCAACACTGTAAGTTATATCAAATGCCTGTGCTCCGTGACTGAATTGAGCAATAATTTTACCGGTTCGCGGCGGCGGCTTAATTTCCCTCGGAGCACAAGCTGACAGTAAGGTGATAAAAAAAACTACTGCCAAAAAAACGTTGGTTTTGCCTGTTAATCTCATGATTCCACCTCCTTGAGGCCAGGAATAATATAGTAACGATTTATCATTCCCTGTAACTATCAGTCTCACTCGGCAGCATCCGCTCACGACTCTCTTTACTTTTTAGCGAATTTGTCGGCTTACCTGAATCATCTCCGGTCGGAAAAGTCCAAGCGTTAATATAATCTTCAGTATTTGCGTCCGACAAAGCCGCACGGTTTTGCTTTTCTACTCCGGCCGCAGCAGGCGCCGTTCTTCCTACCGGAACTTGATGATCGCCGCAGGCTACGGTAAACAATAGGCAGCTTACCCCTATCAACATAAGTAGATCTTTTTGGAAATTCATAAATTTACGGCCTTGACTGTTTTGCTTCTCACACCGAATCAGATGATATTTTTTCACGAAAAAGCCAAACTATACAATTTTGTCCCTACTATTTCAACCGTTAACAATATCATAACAGTATTGAATTAGCAAGTTAACAAAAAAAGATATGTGAAAAGGTTGCAGTTAAAGCAAAAACGGAACCCTGAACTTTTTCAGACTATAAAAACATCAAATAACATTTATGAAGGAGATGGCAGTGAGCCAACAAAAAACATTGCATTACCTATTATCGATATGCATTTTTCTCCTGATTACAGTTGCGATCAAACCTACCTCCACCTATGATTAACCTATAGCAGACCCGATTGCGGCAATAATCGAACTTACTAACTCAATTTTGCTACTTAATTTCCATGATTTGAGTATTATCCGGAGACTGCAACTGCGACATCACTCAGCTGCCGGCACCAGCGCATTCTCATTATAGATATGAACATCCCGCTGCGGAAAAGGAATTGAAATGTCTTCGGCATCAAATGTCAATTTAACCGCACGGGTAACATCCCAGTAGACATCCCAATAGTCTTCAACCAGGGCCCAGGGACGAACAACAAAATCCACCGATGAGGCCCCCAACTCATGCAATTTCACAACCGGCTCAGGGTCTTTAAGAATCTTGTCATTAGACTTTAGAATCTCCTCCAGCAGGGCTTCAGCTTTAGGAATATCATCACTATAAGAGATACCAAAAACCATATCTACACGACGGGTTTTCTGGGCAGTTACATTTTTGATCACATCCCCCCAAATCTTACTGTTGGGAATAACGATCATCTGATTATCCAGCGTCAGCAATGTGGTTGAAACCAGATTCATTCTATTGACAATCCCGAAGACCCCGCCAACATCAACCAGATCACCTATATCATAGGGTCGGTAAACAAGAATCATCATCCCTGAAGCAAAGTTGCTCAAGGTATCCTGAAGGGCGAAACCGACCACAAAACCAGCAACTCCGAGACCTGCTAGTAACGGCCCCAAACTGATTCCCACTTGTGATAACGCCAGAACAAATCCGAACATCATGACAATACGGGAAATCCAGGTAACAAACATATCCCGGGCTAATTTAGTAAATTTCAGATCTGATTTATCGAGTATTTTTTCCATACCTGCGCGCAATAGACGCGTCACGATTCTGAAAAAATAGAGGATCAGAACAAAAAAAACTATTTTCATAAAAACTGCGGGACCGCGTTCAAGCACCCCGTCAAACATGGCCTTTGATGCCTGCCTCGACAATTTTGTGACCACACCAACATTGAGCAGGCTGGTACTGAAATCCTGAGTAATCGACGCCTGGCGGCTACGATATTCTGCCGTATTTACGTGCATTTTATCGAGTAAGTTTAGCGCATTAGTCATACTTTCAGAGTTACTTCCCAGACTTTTCTTTGACACAACCAGGAGCTTCGCAGCCTCGGCATCATCAGGAATATCCTTGAGCCGCATTTTCAGATCATCAACCCGGACCAGCGATAAAGAAATACGTCCAGCGAGCTCTTCCACTCGCCGTGAAAGCTTCTGTTTTAAAATCTCATACTCAGAATCAGTATCCATACCGATCTGGGTCATTTCCCCAAGAAGATGAAAATTCCTCCCCCAAAAAACATCCAGGTGATCTGTCAACCGAACAACTTGCAGCTCCAGAGCGTAACGTTGGTCCGGTGGGGCGGCCCGGCGCTGCTCACGCACAATATTTATCTGCTTTTCAAGATGTTCAGTTTCCGACTTCACCCTCGTTAATGTCTGACTTAAAACAGACTCCACCTGCAGCCGCAGTTCTGGTTGGGGCTTTTTCTTCTCCAATTTGATAAGATTGTCCGCCAGCGACAAAATTGTTTTCTCTGCCCCGTGCCAGAGTTTTGCCAACCGCAATTTTATAACCTGGTGATCTTCATTGCCGACAGACTTCATGGCGGCATTCAGTCGTTTTCCCTCAGCAGTGAGCTGATTGATTTGAGCAAGTAAATTGTTAATCTTTGCACCGGCATCTTTACCGGCCATTTCTTTCACTATATTTTTTCCGGTCGTTTTGTCAGCCTGAGCCGGATAAAATATAGAGAGCGCCAGAACAATCGTAATTGCTATAATAAAAAAACGGTAGATTTTCATAATAAAACCCTCTCAATGATCGATATCAAA
>JAOZKP010000158.1 GCA_029935295.1 bacterium
AGGGGCGAAGCCCAAGCCCGCACCCTCTCGGTATTCTTGGCGCCTTTGCACCCCAAGGGCACTTCCGGGTGGGCGCAGGCGAAGCAAAGCTCGCAAATTTTCAATGTAACTTAAGCGCCGATCAAAAAACCAAATAGTTACTTGCTCTTTCAGTAACATTTTGAAGTTGTGTAAGCCTGGGAGTGGATATGAAAAAGAATAACGACAGTCGTGACCAGTATCTGATTGATGATTTTAAGCTTGAAGAGTGCTGGCGCATGTTTAAGATAATGTCGGAGTTTGTTGAGGGATTTGAGCATCTCGCCGATGTCGGTCCGGCAGTTTCAGTTTTCGGTTCCGCCCGAACCGATCCCGAACATGACAACTACCGGCAGGCAATCTATCTCGGTAATCTGCTGGCCAAAAATGATGTCACCGTAATCACCGGCGGCGGCCCCGGAATTATGGAAGCCGCCAATCGCGGTGCGAAAGAAGCGGGCGGCCGCTCTATCGGCCTCAATATTACCCTGCCGCTGGAACAAAAACCCAACGATTATGCGACCGAACTCGTATCATTCAAATATTTCTTTGTCCGCAAAGTGATGCTCATAAAATACGCTCGCGCCTTTGTCGTCTTCCCCGGCGGCTTCGGCACAATGGATGAAATGTTTGAAGCTATCACCCTGATTCAGACCCACAAGATGAAACCTTTTCCAATAATCCTCTATGGTTCCCACTTCTGGCGCAATTTGAGTAACTGGTTCAGTGATGAGCTGCTCAGCGCGGGACTGATTGCCGAAAAAGACCTGGATTTATTTCAGATTTGCGATGACGTTGAAGAAATCGTCGCTCTCGTAAAGAAATGCATTGAAAGTGGTGACTGCGGAGGGTAAAGAGACAGCCGCACAAAGCAACCGGCGGCGCAACTTGGCGTCAGCAAAGAGCCGTCAGATGGTGTCAGGCTTGACTTATGGGTATCCAGGGACTCTACCTGAAAACTATCTTATGCTCCATCAATGAAATCCGGCTGAGCTCAGCCTCGATCACGTGCTGCTCACCAAAGATATTTTCCAGCACAACCCGGTCGCCTTGCGGGCCGGTTTCAGTTTTGACAACAAAAACGCCTTCCATAACCAGAATTTCACGACCACCCTGTTCAATATATGCATTGGCTTCACACATCTGTCGCAAGCTCCTCATTCAACAGGGGAATCAAGTTGCCAATCAAGACCGGCAGGTGATCTTTCTGCACCCCGACCACGGTTAGATTCTCCTGAGTTAAAGGCAGCAATAACTTTCGTGCCGATGCCACGGCCACGGCCTCGGCCATAGCCGGCGTCAACTCTCCCATCATCGCATGAGCCATTACTAGAGATATAGTCCCGATAATTACCTCAACCCGGGGTACGGAACAGACAATCGCATTCTCACCGGTGGCCCCGCGATTAGCCCGAGCTTTCATCATTGCCGCAGTGGCAATCGCATTCGTTCCCAAAGCCCAGATCTCAACTTTTTCACCATATTCTTCTTTAAGGCACCGGATAACCGCACTTCCGATCCCACCGCCCTGACCATCAATTACGGCAATTCGCATAAAACCCTCAAATAAACTACATATTAAATTTATTTCACTTTATTCGAGAGAATAAGTTTTAGCAACAAAAAATTGACGTAAAAGATCAAGAAAGTGATTTTTATGTGGTCTTGGACCTTGACATTCTGATAATAAAGACTATCTTGTGCAAGTGTGACCACAAAAGTTTTAATGACTTCCCGATGCGGGAAATATTCCAACAACCCAAATGGGCCTGATCGGCCCGCAGATTAAGTGCACTTATCAGGGCATTTTCTTGTTTTTTAAAACCGAAAATAACCTGTAATGTACTAAAAAAGGACAAATCCAATGAGTGAAAATTGTACCGAAGGCGCAAGTTGCAGCAGCTGCAGCGGTTCTGACAGCTGCTCGGCTGAGGAAAAGCAGAAACAGGAAGAGCGGGTCTTAAAAAGCCGGCTCACTAAAATTAATCATCGTATCGCAGTAATGAGCGGGAAAGGCGGCGTCGGCAAAAGCACGGTTGCGGTCAGCCTGGCGGTTACCCTGGCAAATCAGGGCCATAAAGTCGGGCTTCTGGATGCCGATATTCACGGTCCCAACCTCCCGAAAATGCTGGGCCTGGAAAACAAACGCCTGCAGGCCGGTGCCGACGGCATTGTGCCGGAGCCGGTAATGGAAAATCTGACGGTAGTCTCGATGGCTTTTCTGCTTGAAAATCCTGATAATCCGGTGGTCTGGCGCGGTCCTTTGAAACATACGGTAATCCGCCAGTTTGTTGCTGATGTCCAGTGGGGTGAGCTTGATTTTCTGATTATCGATCTACCTCCGGGTACCGGTGATGAGCCGTTAAGTGTCGCCGATGTTATCAAGCCGATGGATGGCAGCGTTATCGTTACAACCCCGCAGGATGTCGCTCTACTTGATTCCCGTAAATCGGTGGTCTTCAGTCAGCAGATTGAGGTGCCAGTTTTAGGCATTGTTGAAAATATGAGCGGTTTCAACTGTCCGCATTGCGGCGAGGCGATTGATCTCTTTAAACAAGGCGGCGGCCGTAAAGCGGCTGAAGACTTGAAAGTTCCATTTTTAGGGGCGGTTCCGCTTGATCCTCAGGTTGTGGTTCAGGGTGATGCCGGCAAACCTTTTGTCACAGCTTTTCCCGAAACCAAAGCGGCGATAGTGTTTACAGAAATTACTGCGGCGATCAAATCACAGCTGAAAGATTAGATTGAGACTGGAAGGCTGGAGGCGATTGAGCTTTGAGTTGAAATTGGTTGTAATTTTGGGGTGAAAAGCATATAAAGAAGATCGGTTTTTCCATTACTGTGAACATTAAAGCAATATTCACAGTAAACCCATAAGATTTATTACTGGGCTTGTTATTTTATTGCACGCCCTAAGGAGGCAGATTAATGGAAACTCAGCAGTGCATAACCCAGCGACGCAGTGTCAGAAGGTTTACTGATCAAGATATCAGCAATGAGCAGTTAAAAGAACTTATGGAAGCGGCGAGAATAGCTCCTTCATGGGCGAATACTCAGTGCTGGGAATTTATTATTGTCCGGGATCAGGCGATCAAGGAAAAACTGGCTGCAACCATGCCGGAAACCAACCCTGCCCGTAAAGCAACAATCAATGCTCCGGTCGTATTAGTCGCCTGCGGCAAACTCGGCAAATCTGGTTTCTATAAAAATAATGAGGCTACCAACAAAGGCGATAACTGGTATCTTTATGATGTTGGTCTGGCGACTCAGAATATCTCGCTGGCGGCCCATGATATGGGTTTAGGGTCAGTCATTTTAGGTCTTTTCGATGCCGATGCCGCGGGTAAGGTTCTCAATATGCCTGATTCAGTCAAGGTTGTAACCCTGATTCCACTCGGAGTCCCGGTAAAAGAGAGCAAAGCTCCGCCACGCAAACCGTTGTGTGAATTTGTCTTTAAAGATACATATGAAAATGCCTGGGTTTCCGGGGATGAGCAAAACCTCTGTTTTATTGAAGAGTAAGTACCGCATTTAAGCAAAAACCATATTCCAAATTAGCACCGCCAGTCAATCCGGAACCAAGCAGATTTACAGGCGGGGCTTTTTTCGGAAAGAAAAGTTAGTCTAACATAATAACATCAGGAGGAACAAACAATGAAAAAGATTGCATTAGCGGCCAACGACATGCTTGGCCTTGAAGGTGAAATGAGTATGCATTTTGGGCGCTGTCCGTCCTATCTCGTCGCTCTGGTTGACGATGACAACAATGTTACCAACAGCGAAGTCATTGAAAACCCCTATTTTAACGCTCACAAACCCGGCCAGGTTCCGCAATTTATCAACTCATTGAAGGTAAATGTCATGATCGCGGGTGGTATGGGCCCGGCAGCAATCGATATGTTCTCCGGCTTTGGCATTGAAGTTGTAACCGGCATCGGCGGCAATGTCGGTAATGTTTTAAAAGCCTATCTCAATGGTGAAATTTCTGGGGCCTCAGGTTGCAGTCACGACCATGATCACGGTCATGGGGGAGGTTGCTCATGAAAATTGCCATAAGTACCACTGCAGCTGGAGAAGCCGCAATTCTGGAAATGCGCTTTGGCCGCTGCCCCTATTTTGCCGTGTATGATAGTGAAAGCAAAGAGTTTGAATGGTTTGAAAATGCGGGCATCAAAGCAACTTCGGGTGCTGGAACCGGAGCCGCCCAGGCCCTGATCAATCGCAATATCGATATTGTAATAAGTGGTCAATTCGGCCCTAAAGCGGTGCAGGTTTTAGAAGCAGCTCAGATAAAAATGCTCCTGGCGCCCGCAAATCTGCCACTTAATGAAGTTATCGCCAAATGGCAGGCAGACGAATTGAAAGAGTACGCAATCCAACGGTATTAACTGCTTTGGCGAAATTGCCAAAAAATCGATTGCTCCGCCAGGGCGCACTCAATTTTAGCGCCTTGGTGGCAACCACAACAATTTAAAGGAGGAAATTATGCCTGGACAAAATGGAAATGGTCCACAGAATGAAGGCCCGATGACAGGTCGCGGATTGGGACGTTGTCGTCCTGCTGATAATCTTGCGAGTAACTCCAACTTTAATGATCCGCTGCGAAAAGTTAATCCCAACGAGGTTAATCCGGAAGCCGGAATCAATCCAGATCCGGCTGTTTACGGCCGCGGTCAGGGCGGTCTGCCCCGGGGCGGAGGTCAGGGCTTAGGCCAAGGACGCGGAATGGGTCAGGGTCAGGGTCAGGGTCGCGGCAACGGCGGCCGAGGACGTGGCCGCAAACAATGATTATCGCGATTGCCAGCGGCAAGGGCGGTACCGGCAAAACCACGATTGCAACAAATCTCGCCCTGGTATCGCCCGCAGCCCAATATCTTGATTGTGATGTCGAAGAGCCCAACGGTCATCTTTTCTTAAAGCCTGAAATTGACCAAAAAACTGACGTCACTCTGCCGATACCGCAGATTGACGCAGCCACTTGCTCACTCTGCGGCACCTGCGCCACCGCCTGCGAGTTTAATGCCCTGGCGGTTATTAGTGAAAAAGTGATGGTCTTTGCTGATCTCTGCCACGGTTGCGGCACCTGTATGTTTGTCTGCCCGGAAAATGCCATCACGGAAACCTCCAAGGTTATCGGCAAGCTTGAAAACGGCAGCGCAGAATCAGTAAGTGGCGGCCGCTTTGCTTTTACACATGGGGTCTCCAATATCGGCAATCCCCTAACACCACCAATCATTAAGAAAGCGAAACAGCTGATTAAAAACGACCATTTTGTAATTCTTGACTCCCCACCGGGCACATCCTGCCCGATGGTTCAGACCTTAATCGGCACCGATTACTGCGTCTTTGTAACCGAGCCGACACCATTCGGCCTCAACGATCTTGAGCTTGCAGTCGGCGTCGCCCGGCAGCTTGAAATTCGCTGCGGTATCATCATCAACCGCTCTGACAGCGGCGATAAAGAGATCATAAATTATTGCCAACGGGAGAATATCCCGATCCTTTTGGAAATCCCTTTTGATCGCGATTTGGCCTTTGCCTATTCAAAAGGGGAGGCGGCGGTTACTCACAGCGCCGCCCTACGAACAAGCTTTGAGGATCTACACGCAAAAATTGTCGCGGAGGTGAAGAAATGAAGGAACTAACTATCATCAGCGGCAAGGGCGGCACCGGCAAAACCACGGTGACCGCCGCCTTTGCTACTCTGGCCAAGAATAAAGTTTTAGCCGACTGCGATGTTGATGCCGCCGATCTCCATCTGATTTTAACCCCGCAGGAGCTCTCCAGTAACAATTTTGTCGGCGGTCGCGCACCTCAGATAAATTATGATAAATGCTCTAAATGCGGTGAATGTTTTCGTTTGTGCCGTTATGCGGCAATTGATTTTACGGAAGAGTCGGGACCAAAAATCAATGAATTCGCCTGTGACTGTTGCGCTCTCTGTGCCTGGGCCTGTCCGGAAAAGGCAATTTCGATGATTGATACGGTTAATGGCCGCTGGTTTATTTCAGCCACCCGAATTGGTAAAATGGTACACGCCCGGCTTGGGATCGGTGAAGATAACTCAGGTAAACTGGTCGCTTTAGTCCGCCAGCAATCAAAACTTATCGCCAAAGCAGATGCGCTTGATTTGATCATCAACGATGGCCCCCCCGGTATCGGCTGCCCGGTAACCGCCGCTATCACCGGCGTCGACCTTGTCTTAATCGTTACCGAGCCGACGCTTTCCGGCATTCACGACATGGAACGGGTACACGGCCTTTGCCAACATTTTGATATCCCGGCTTTAATCTGCGTCAACCGTTATGACCTGAACCTGATTAACACCCAAAGAATTCGTGACTACTGCAACGAACACAACCTTGAACTGGTCGGAGAAATACCCTTGGATCCGGTAGTCAACAAAGCCCAGGTTGCCCGCCAAAGTGTAGTCGAATATGACTGCGGCCTGGTCAGCCAGGTGGTGCGGGAAATGTGGGAAAAGGTTAAGCAAAACTGTAACTCAACTTTATGATTTAAATTAACTTATTGATTTTTAAGTGATTTATTTATATTTTGACTTTTTTAAAACTTTTACCGCCAGTTTTTCGGTCAAACATTGCTTCGCCCTCCATAACGGGGTCACACTCCAAGAGTGCTCCCTCGCTACGCTCACAGCGAAGCCAATG
>JAOZKP010000516.1:0-1079 GCA_029935295.1 bacterium
GGGCGCTGCTGGGAAGCTCGTTTATTGTTGCCGCAGGCTCGTTGGATGAATCACGGCCGTCTGCAGATTGTACGACCAACGGCAATTATTTGGTTGTCTGGCAGGGAGTTGCAGGTGGCGAGTTCAATATCTACGGCCAGCTTATTAATGCCGATGGCAGTATTAGCGGCAGTCAGATTTCGCTTTCCACCTGGGAGTACGATCAACTCAAACCCCGCCTGGTTTACAACCCGGTGGCTGAACAATTTCTGGTGGTCTGGGAGGATCATCACTGGGGCTGGGGTGAAGAGTGGCATATCTACGGCCAGCGGGTCGGCAGCGACGGCAGTCTGGTCGGGGGCAATTATCCGATCTCTTTTGGTGATACCCGCAAAAGAGAGAATCCTGATCTCGCCTACAGTGCCGCTGCCGATAATTATCTGGTCGTTTGGGAGTTTGAGTACGGGGTCAGTGATCATGATATCTACTGTCAACGCTTAAAGAGTGACGGCAGTCGCATTGAGGGTGAAAAACCTCTGATCACGGATTCTGCTTTTTCAGGCCGGCCTGCGGTTGCGGCCGGTGCCAACTTCGATTTTCTCACCGTCTGGGAAGATCATCGTGATCTCGCAAGTGGTGACCAGGGGATCAATCTCTATGCCGAAGAGGTTGAACTGAAAAGGTTTTCCGGCAGTATCTGGCGGGGCTTGGTTGGCAATTTCACCTCTTCTTTAAGTGATGTTGAAGTTGAACTTTATGGCTCCAGTAATGCGACATCACTAGGTACTATGCTTGCGGCAACCATCAGTGATGTCGCCGGAGCTTATGAACTGCCTTTTCTGAACACGTACGAGTATTACCATATCATCGAAAATGATCCCCCCGATTTCATCAGTCGTGGCGCGAGTACGCCGGCCGGATTTGTTGCCGACAATAATTGGATTATTTATACTTATCCGTTAACGGGCAAAATTTTAAGTGACAACTTTTTCTGGGATGAGGAGTTGCCACCCGACAGCTGGCAGAATTTCACTCCGACTGCCACAGTTTCTAATAGGGCTCCGACCTGTACGATTGAGGTTAGCGATTCAGGTTCCGGT
>JAOZKP010000516.1:1089-1930 GCA_029935295.1 bacterium
GTCTTGATCCGGCCTCGTCGGCCTACGCTTTTTCACTTGATGGCGGCGTTAGTTGGAGCGATTGGCAACCAGCTTCTTGTTTCGGGATACCTGGCAGCACCTCGATTGAGACGATTTTCGCATTTAATGTCCCTTTCGGTCAGGATTCGGGCCCGGATAATCTCAATCACATTAAATTCAGGATTCAGGATATTGCCGGAGGCGTTGGCGACAGCCCGGCTTATGAAGTTACCATCGATACGAGTCCGGTTGTTATCGTCAGCGGGCCTGTTGTTAATAGTATTTCTACGTCCACAGCCACGATCAGATGGGAAACCGATGAGCCCGCGACCAGTCAGGTCAACTATGGTATTGATGCCGGTGTTTTTCCTTTCTCCGCCGGCAATGTTGATTTGACTCGACTGCACCAGATTATTCTGACCAATCTTTTTCCCGCCACAGCCTACCATTTTACGATTAACTCAAGCGATACTCTTGGTAATTCTAAGGTCAGCAGAAATCTTATTTTTACGACTCTGCCGCTGGCTGATTCGATCGATCCCGTAATTTCTCTGGACGGCCCGGCAACGGCCCGGAATGTCGTTTTTTTCGAAGTTAACGCCAGTGATAATCAGGGCGTTCATAAAGTCGAATTATATCTTGACGATCAGCTTCTAAAAACTGATTACGACACTGATTTCAGTAGCACCCTGTTTAAGCTTGATAGTCGTGATTTTGTCAATGGTACTTATATTCTTAAAGCCCGGGCTTATGATGCCGCGGGCCGGTTCAAGGAGAGTCAGGTTACCACGACCATTGCCAACCCTCTTGATGTTACAATCCCGGCGGTTGCAATTACCGA
>JAOZKP010000159.1 GCA_029935295.1 bacterium
TTTTGGTTAATTATCGGCTATTGTTATGAATAAAGAACAAATATTGCAAAAATTTCAGGCTGCCAGCACCCGTCTCTGGCGGGCAACTGGCTTCTCTCTTAAAGGTTTGCAGGCGGCATTTAAGCACGAGCAGGCATTTCGCCAAGAGGTTTATGTTTTGGTGTTGGTTGTTCCTTTAGGGTTATGGCTCGGCGATGGAGCGCTGGAAAAAGTTTTGCTGATCGGCAGCTGGCTGATTGTGATGATTGCGGAACTGTTGAATTCAGCAGTTGAGGCCGTAGTCGATCGAATTGGCAGTGAGCCGCACGAACTTTCCGGCCGCGCCAAAGATATCGCTTCAGCGGCAGTTATGGTAGCTCTGGTACTGGCGGGACTGACCTGGATATTACTGATTTTTTGATTTTACAACTGATTTATTGCAATTACAAAAAAGGGAGCCTTAAAAAACAGGCTCCCTTTTTTGTTTGCCCGGCATGGCGGGCAAACCCATCATGGCAAATCATACGTCCCCGTTTACACTCTGGACAGATGCATTTTCAGCACAATCGTTGTTTTGCTTATAAAAATGTCCTGTAAACGAAGTTTCATCTACTTGTTTTTTTTCTCCTTTTAAGTTATTAGAACGTAGTCTGAGTAGCTTTATCAAAATTTAATTCAACTGCGACTCTTATAATATATGTCATCTTCGTGTCTACTTTTGAGTGAGAGCAAAAAACTCTCGGCAGATCTTGCCAAAACTCTGCCGTCTGAGGTTGAGTTGGTGACTCTGACTGAATTTCCCGAAGAGGCAGGGTTTGCCAACGACTTTGCTTTTGCCCTGGTTGACTGCCGGGCGGAAGGTAATGCGGGCTGGCAGGGTTCATTGCAGGCATTAAAGAGTGCCGGCAGTGATGATTTTCCGGTGATCGCTATCTGTCGTCCCGATGCTTTGGCCGCAGTGCGCCGGGCTCTGCAGGGCGGGGCTGATAATTATCTTTTTGCACCTTTACGTAAGGCTGAAACTAATCGGGTGATTGAGCAGTGTCTGGGTGGTGTCCGCGCTACTGATGCTGCCGGAACGGAGTTGCCGAGCGACGAAATCCTGCTGACTGAGGGCTTCTGCGGTTTTATCGGCGCTTCCGAGTTGATGAAGGGGGTCTATCGTCAACTTTTGAAAGTCGCAACCGCCGACAGCGGTGTTTTGATTCAAGGTGAGAGCGGCACCGGGAAAGAGCTGGTCGCCCGGGCGCTGCACAGCTTAAGCCGGCGGTCACAGAGCGCGTTTGTGCCGGTAAATTGCGGTGCGATTCCGCACGATTTGCTCGAATCAGAACTTTTCGGTTATGTTAAAGGAGCTTTTACTGGAGCTTCAGGTGATCGGATCGGTCGGGTTGAGATGGCTGAAAACGGAACCATTTTTCTTGATGAAATCGGTGATATGGAGCCGCTTCTACAGGTTAAAATTCTGCGCTTGCTGCAGGAGAAGACCATCGAACCATTAGGCTGGTGCAAGGAGCCGAAAAAGATCAATGTCAGGATCGTTTCAGCGACCAATCGTGATCTGGAAAAAGATATTGCTGAAGGTAGGTTTCGTGAAGACCTTTATTATCGTCTTAATGTTGTGCCGATTACTCTGCCGCCGTTAAGAGAGCGGCGTGATGATGTCAGCGGTTTGGCGGAATTCTTTCTGCGGAGTTTCAATGTTGGTTTTGAGGAGCCGGAGCAGGTTTTAGGGATTACGCCGGAAGCCTTGTGGTTGTTGGAGAATTATAACTGGCCGGGTAATGTCAGAGAGCTTGAGAATGTAATTGAACGAGCTGCGGTGATGAACCCCGGCGGCTGGATAATGCCGCTGGATCTGCCGGAGAAGATTTTTCAGCCGGAAGAGAGTGATGCGGCGGCTGAAAATTTCTCTCAGGCAGCAGCTGTAGCCCTGCCGGCCGACGGTATTTCCTTGAAATCTGAGGTGACGCGTCTGGAGAAAGAGCTGATTGCTGAGGCTTTGAAACGGACGCACGGGGTTAAAGAGCAGGCGGCCCGTCTGCTAAAAATCAACCGGACGACTCTGATTGAAAAAATTCGCCGCAACCAACTTGAGGAGGAGAGTGCCTGATGCGTCGGCAGAGGCTTAACTTTCAGACTCAATTATCACGTCTAATGTGGTTTTTATTGCTACTGCCGTTAATCCTGACAACGGTTACGCCGGAGTCGTTTGCCGCAATCGACAGGAATCGCAAGAATCTGCTTAAAATCCAGTTGAAAACAGACAAGAAACAGGGCAAAAGCCGAATCGTGATGCGGCTAAATCAGGGCGGCTATTATGAGACGGAAGAGGACCGTGAGCAACAGAAATTTGTTATCCGACTCTTTGATTTTCATAATTACGGTGCCCAGCCGATCAAGGTGGTTGACGACCCCATAGTCAAGGGCGTCAATATTATTCAGTTGGAGCAGTACCTTGAGATTGCGGTTTACTTAAGGATTGTCAGCTATAATTTCAAGGTTTCTCTTTTTGAATCTCCGGCGATGTGCGTGGTCGATATCAAGGCCGTTGAGCCGCTGGCTGAGAAAAAGTCTGAAAGCACTAAACCCTCTTCTCCAGAAACTCCGAAAACCTCTAAAACTGCAGCGGCAGATGCCATCACCCTGCCGGATACGGATGATGAAAAGGGTGTGCCGGCTAAGTCGCAACTGGCCCTGGCGGTTTCTAAGGCCGTGGTGAAAACTGCGCCAACAGCCAAGGCCGATGTGCCGGATGTTGTTGATTCAGAGAAATCTGAGTTGCCGATTCCGGAGAAAGTGATACCTGAAATCGAACCTGAGATTGCGCCGGAAATCCACGAAAAAGTGCCGGAAAAGGTTCATGGTGTCGGTGTAGACAGTGATGCCGAAGCTCAAGTTTCAGAACCTGAGAACAGACCTGAGAATGAACTTGAGGCTAAAGCCGCAGTCAAAACTCCATTGCAATCGGCAGAGTCGATAGAAATCAAGCAGCCGAAGCCTGCACCGCTGCCTGCACCTGCGAGTGCGAAAAAACCGCAGACTGTAATCCCGGCCCCGGCGGTTTCTGAGAAAGCACCGGTTGCGCTGGAGACAGCCAAAAAAGCGGATATCCCCCCGGTAACCGCAGCGGCTCCCAAAGCTGAATCAACTCCAGTTCCGATACCCAAACCGGAACCCGCTCCAACCGAGAAACCGTTTGCGTCTGAGCTTGACCAAAAGCCCGAGCCGGGTCAGGAAATTTTTGATCAGGGTTTAAAGGCCTATCAGGACGGTGATTTTGCTGCTGCCGAAGAATTTTTCAATCAAGTTTTTGCTGCTTTTCCGGAATTTCCTTTAGGGATTTCGGCTCAATTTCGAAGCTACGATGCTAAAGTTCAGGCAGCACTGGCTGATAACGGTAGTCGGAGTCGGATGTCAGATCTGGTGGATGAATTCTTAACTGCGGTCAGAACCCACGCCGATCACCCGGATGCACCCTGGGCTCTGCTCCAGGTGGCCCGGCTTTATGAAAATATGGAGTTTTTCTATGAAGCCGCTGGGATCTATAAAGCTCTGATAAAGCGTTACCCGGAGAGTCCATTTGCGACGGCGGCCAATTTCGCTCTGGCCCGGCTTAACTTTTCCCTGAAACGTTTTCAAGATGCCTACGATGATTTTTCAGATCTGCTCAAACGGCAGCCGGAAGGCGGTTTTTCTGTCTATGCCCACTACTACCGGGCGAATGCCCTCTATAATCTCGGCCAGCCGGAAAAAGCCTTAGCCGAATATCGAGTTGGAATTGCGCTGGACCCCGATTTTCTCCATCGTGATTCACTGTCGCTCTATCTGCTCGGAAGCACTTATCATCGCCTGCAGCGCTATCCGGAAGCGCGCGAATATTTTTTGATGATGCGTAACCTTTTCCCCAATGATAAAAACACCCCGCAAGCCTTGGCCAAAATCGGTGAGATCCTGGTGCTGAAAAAGAGCCTACCGGAAGCGATGCAGATGTTTACTACGGTTGTGAAAGAGTTTCCCGGAAGTGAAGGTGATGTGGTTTCCCGCCTGAAAATGGCCATCTTAGGCGAAGATTCCGGAGTCCGGCGGAAACTGGAACTGATTAATGCCAACTATAGTGAATTTCTGGATAGTGAGAAGGGCTATCTTTACTTAATCGAACACCATCCTGAAAGTCTTTTTACCGACATCGCCCGGCTTGATCTCGGACGTCTCTATTTTGAAAAAGGTGAGTATGAAAAGTCCCGGCTGATTCTTGGCCAAATGCTCGATCGGCGGCTTGAACCGGGGTTGCGTGAGGCGGCATTTACCAACTTGCGCAAAGCAATTTATGCCGAGATTGAAGAGTACTTTATCGATAAAAAATTTGACCTGATTGTCTATCTGCAAAATGAATACGGTAAAGATTTTCTCTCCCGGCCGAGTGCTGTCTACCCATTTCTATGGATTGCTGAAGCTCTGCGCCGGGAGGGTTTCAAGGTTGGGGCACTTAACGCCTATCGTGAAATTAAGCGGCTTAAACCCAAGGCCGGGGAGGCGCAGATTGTTGATTGGGGGATCGCTGATCTTCTGGTAAAAATGGAGCGTTACGACGAGGCTGAGAAATTTTTGGGGGAAGTTGACTATAAGCGTCTACAGCCTCTCTGGCGAGTACGCATGCAGCTGTTGCGGGTTCATATTCAAATTCATCGTGGGCGGGAAAGTGACGCTTTTTCAACCTTGCGGCAGATTAAAAAAGAGCTACCTGATTCGGCAGTTAAAGAGCGGGTCGAAACGGGTACGCTGGAGACTGACTTGCAACTGCGGGCGAATGAACCGATCCGGGCGCTGGATACTCTGCGGGAGGCGGTGAGTTTAGCCTTTGTCAATCCTCGGGAGATCGATGCCCCGCACCGGCAGTTGTTGGGTTATCGGTTGGCGCGGATGCTTTATGAACAGAAAGAGTATAGTGAGGCGCTCGCCTGGTTTACGAAACTGCCTCTTCTGACCCCGACTGATGAGATTGCCGAGGTTCTCTACTGGCAGCTGCGCTGCCAGATAGCTCTGGGGAGGGAGATTCAGGTTACTGATCTGGTCAAGCGGATGCAGAATGAATTTTCCGACAGTCCCTGGACGGCTTCAGCGGCAACCGCAAGTAAAGATTTTATCTGGCGGCAGGAGAAGAACTCATTAAAGTAGTGATTGTAGATAACGACACCCGGTTTGCATCAGCCCTGGCCGAAACCTTGAAAAAGGCCGGAATCCAGGCTTCGGCCACCGGTGTGCCGGATAATTTTGAGAGCTTCATGACGGCTTCCGGAACCATTGATCTTCTTATGGGAGATTTGGATCTTGAGTTTCAGGGAGAGAGCCTGATTGCTTTTTTGCGGCGTCTCTATCCGGAAATGGCACTTTTGCCGGTGGTGGCAAAGCCGACGGTTGACGGAGCGGTGACGGCGATCCGTTCCGGGGCGTTTGACTACCTGCTGAAGAAAAATTTTTCTCTGCAGGAACTGGCGGCCAAAGTGATTGCGGTCGTCAATGAGTGCCGGCCGTCTGAGGTGAAATCCAGCGATCATAATCTACTTTTCCGTGATCCCCGTATGGTCAGGGTAATGGATCTGGCGAAGCGGGCGGCCGCTAGTCGGGCAACCGTTCTGATTCAGGGTGAGAGTGGCACCGGGAAAGAGCTGCTGGCCCGTTTTATCCAGCGCAACAGCCCACGGGCTGAAAAAGTTCTGGTTGCGATTAATTGTGCGGCCCTGCCGGAAAATCTGCTTGAGAGTGAACTTTTCGGTTTCGAGAAGGGGGCCTTTACTGGGGCTCTGCAGCGTAAAATTGGCAAATTTGAGCAGGCTGATGGTGGAACTTTGCTGCTTGATGAACTTGGTGAGATGGCACTTTCTCTGCAGAGTAAACTGTTGCGGGTGTTGCAGGAGGGCGAGGTTGACCGTCTTGGCGGTCGCCAGCCGATTCCGGTGGATGTGCGGATAGTCGCAACTACCAACCGGGATCTCGCAGCCGAAGTTGAAGCCGGAAATTTTCGTCAGGACCTCTATTTTCGACTCAATGTTATTCCTTTAACCCTGCCGCCTCTGCGTGACCGGCCCCAGGATATCGAACTTCTTCTCGAAAATTTTATCGGTAAATACTGTAAACTCAATGGTCGGCAGTTTACTTGCATCTCGGAATCGGCCCGGCGATTTCTGCTTAGTCACAACTATCCCGGTAATGTCCGGGAGTTGGAAAATATGGTTGAGCGGGCCGTGGTGCTGGCGCCGGGTGCAAAACTTGAACTCGAAGATTTCTTTGTCGATCCCGAAGCCGTTCCGGATGTCGAAAAGCTGCCACTACTGCCGGCTACGTCAGCCGCTATTGCGACCGGAACCGGTTCGACTGCACTGCTATCAGATTCTAATTCATTCGATGCTCTGCCGCTGCCCGCCGGTACCACCCTGGCCGAGGTTGAACGCTATATGATCTATAAAACCTTAAAAGCAGTAGATGCCAACCGCACCCACGCCGCGGCCCAGCTTGGTATCAGTATCCGGACTTTGCGAAATAAACTCAAAGAGTACCGTGAAAAATTTGGGGATTGCGAAGATCAACAATAAAGAT
>JAOZKP010000517.1 GCA_029935295.1 bacterium
GATGATGTTTTCGTCGGCAGCTGTATGACCAATATCGGTCATTTTCGGGCGGTCGGTGAGATTTTGCGGGGAGAGGGCCGGGTGCCGGTTAAACTCTGGCTGACGCCGCCGACCCGGATGGATGCCGAAGAGCTGAAAAGTGAGGGTTATTATGCTCTGTTTGCGGAAGCGGGAGCCCGGATTGAAATTCCCGGCTGCAGCCTCTGTATGGGTAATCAGGCCCGGGTCGCGGATGCGGCCGTAGTTTTTTCAACCTCGACGAGAAATTTTGATAATCGTCTTGGAGCTGGAGCTAAAGTCTATTTAGGGTCAGCTGAATTGGCTGCAGTGACAGCCCTTTACGGCCGTTTGCCGACCGTGATTGAATATCAGGAGATGGTAAGGCGTAAGTTGTCTGCGGATAAGCTTGAATCAGTTTATAGATATCTTGATTTTTCACAGGCTCCAGCTTGAGATGCCTTAAATCTTGACAAGAGTTATCTAGATATGATAATTCCTGACATTCGTCGAATTGATTGAGTGATTCACTGGTTAATTAAAAATAGCTGTTCTTGAAAAAAGTAAAGACAGCAAAAATAATGGAATAAATTATTATGATTGAACGTTATTCGCGTCCGGCCATGAGACAGGTCTGGAGTGAGGAGAATAAATTTAAAAGCTGGCTTAAAGTTGAGCTGGCGGTGTGTGAAGTCTTTGCTGGACGGGGTGAAATTCCGGCGGCTGAATGGACTGAAATCCGGGATAAGGCGGGTTTTGATGTTGCGAGAATTAATGAAATTGAAGCTGAAGTACGCCATGATGTGATCGCTTTTCTGACTTCCGTTTCTGAGCATGTCGGCCCGGCATCACGTTTTATCCATCTGGGGATGACTTCATCGGATGTTCTGGATACAGCTTTGGCTCTGCAGCTTAAAGAGGCCGGGACGATGCTGCTTGAAGGGCTGGATCGAGTTCTGGCAGTGCTCAAAGAGCGGGCGCTGGAATTGAAAGAGTGCCCCATGATCGGACGCTCACACGGGATTCATGCCGAACCGGTAACTGCCGGGTTGAAGTTTGCCATCTGGTATGATGAGATGGCGCGGCAGAAAAAACGTCTCGAAATGGCAGTTGTCGATATTTCGGTCGGGAAAATTTCCGGGGCGGTCGGGACATTTGCCAATATTGAACCTGCGGTTGAAGAGGCGGTATGTGCAAATCTGGGTTTGCAGCCGGCTCCGGCTTCAAGTCAGATTGTGCAGCGTGACCGCCACGCTTTTTTCTTTACCACATTGGCTCTAATTGCGGCTTCAATTGAAAAATTCGCGACTGAGGTAAGACATCTGCAGCGAACCGAGGTGGGCGAGGCCGAAGAATTTTTTCATGCCGGGCAGAAAGGGTCATCGGCGATGCCGCATAAACGCAACCCGATTCTTTCTGAAAATCTCTGTGGTCTGGCGCGGCTGGTGCGTTCACATTCACTGGCGGCGATGGAGAATGTGGCTTTATGGCATGAGCGTGATATCAGTCACTCTTCTGTCGAGCGGGTCATAGCTCCCGATGCCACAATTCTGCTTGATTTTATGTTATATCGATTTGCGGGCATGATGGAGAAACTGGTTGTTTATCCTGAAAAGATGATGCACAATCTGGAATTGACCGGGGGTACAATTTACTCGCAGGGAGTGCTTCTGGCACTGGCCCGGGCTGGAGTTACGCGGGAAGATGCGTACCGCTGGGTTCAGCGTAATGCAATGCAGGCATTCAATGACGGCGGTTCGTTCAAAGAGTATCTGCTCAAAGATGAAGATGTGGCAAAATATCTCTCCGCCGCCGAGATTGAAGAAAAATTTAGCTTAAGTCATCATATGCGCCAGATACCGACAATTTTTGCCCGGGTTTTCGGGGAATAGGCCGATTGCTATAGTATT
>JAOZKP010000518.1 GCA_029935295.1 bacterium
CCGCAACCGGCACGGTCAAAAGATCACCTTCAACCGTTGTAATGAAGTTTTCAACCAGACTGCCGGTTACACGATGAATGGCTTTACCTACGAGTTTACGATACTCCTGATTCGCGTAGATACTTTCAGGGATGACTTCGACTTCTGAGCGGTTGCTCCAGACCAGACGTCCGGTATGGGCATCCTGCACCATAATCCGGATCTGAACCACGGCCCGCGGTACTTTGCCACCGTTATGTGCGAGATAGGCAGCACCCGCCCCAGCAACCCCCCAGAGGGCGGTATTCAAAGCGTGGTAATCGGTAACACTGGTAACTGTCGTCCCGAAAAGCGGATGACCTGAAGACGTAGTGTCGGTACTCTCATCAAAGGGGAAATTTTCATTTGAATGTCCGATTGCGGCACCCAGGATTCCGCCGATTGCCATTTTATCCATCAACTCATAATTTTCCGATTTGGCCAAGCCGAAAAGAACCCGCTGACTGCTGTTGAAAAAGAAGGGCAGAAAACCGACATGGAAGGGGTTAAAATCATCTTTAGCAACGCCTCTTTCGAATTCAATCAGACGGCCGCGGACGATGTAATCAGCACAAAAATAATCACCAATCTTAGTAACTTCCGGAGTCGTCAAGGAGATATGTAGGGCACTGCCACCAACCGCATTATCAGGTTGTTTCTGCTCTTTTTTCTCGACATCTTCATTCTGACTAATCGCATATTTCAATTCAGCCATCATCTCTGATGACCAGTCACCGCTATCAATTTCTGTACGCATATAATTATTGTTCGGAGTATCAACAAAAAAGACCTCCGGCGGCTCAATAATATGCTCATCCATCAGATACTCAACCACATCCTCTTCCAGAGCTGTCGCCAGACCGAAACGGGCAAACTCATCTTCAAGCGATTCCGTTACCAAAAGATTCCGCCGCCAATAGAGCTCGGGGGATGAATCAGGGGTGTAATCAGCAAAAGGCAAAATTACAATCCGCTTCCCTGAATCTGCAATTCTATTAACCGGAACCGGGCTCAAAGTCTCTTTCGTCACCTGCCCGCATGCTGCTGACAGCAACATCATAACGATCATTAAGGCACCAAGTTTGAACTTCATAATCCAGCTCCTCCTAAAATTATATGTAACAATAAATTAATATCCATAATTAAATTACACTAATACTCACCTTTCCTTAACAATGAAATTGAACAATGTCAACTAATTAGTCAATATTACAAAGAAATCACACAAATGGGCTGTCAATTTTCAAGTCTGTAACTGATTTTTACCAAAAAAGCAAAACCATCACGACCCAGAGCATTCTTGCAATCAACGTTCCTCAAGAATGAACTTAGAGCAAAAAAAGGGCCCCCAACAGTGGGAGCCCTTTTAAAAAGTGATTATTATTAATAAATTAGAGTCTATTTATCAGTCTCAGCTGCCGGCTTATCCTGTGCCGCCGGAGTTGCTGGAGTAACTGCAGGAGCCGGAACCGTTTTTTCAACTGCCGGCGACGCATAATCCTGCATCACAGTACCCTTAGCCCGGTGCGCAGACATTACTGTCAACGAGATTGAGGTAATCATAAAAAGGGCCGCAACAACTGCAGTCAGCCGCGTAAAGAATTTACCCGAGCCGGAACCGCCAAACAAGGTTTGACTCCCGCCGCCGCCAAAAGCAGCCCCCATACCACCGGCACTGCCGGTCTGCAACAGGATCACAACAATCAGAATCATACAGACAACTACATGAACTGCAATTATAAAAGAAGCCAAAGTATCTCTCCGCTTTAGGGACTTAAATTGCCGGCAACACCAGCGTAATTATTAATTTTTAGTTATAACTTATTTATTGCTGCTTTCGCGAGCAGGGGCATTTACCAATTTATGCCGATAAAGTCAAGCAAAA
>JAOZKP010000519.1 GCA_029935295.1 bacterium
TTTTTTCAGCATTACTTTAACAACCTGACAGGTTCAACATCTAATTTTGAATCTTGAGCCTTGATCTAACCTACCACAAAGCTACATACCCCACAATTTCCGAAGTATGGTTAATCTCGGTATCCCGGGATTTTTCTTCTTCAATAAAGACCTCGAAGCCACTCGATGTTACGGTTGCACAACGAGCTACCGAAGTATCACCACCATCGGTGGTCTGCATGTCGGTCAGCAGAATCGGATCACTACTGAAATCTGATGTAAAATTAACTGTATAATTTGCATGTTTCACCTTATCGGCACTCTTGCCGACCTCAAAAGTTACACCATCAAAATTTCCGGATGAAGGTTCCCAGGCGATATATGCGATATTTTCCGTCACATGGGCCTTACTGTTAGATTCCTGCTCCTGTAACTTAAATTCCAGATCAGTTGTGGTTATTTTCCGGATACGACCGCATACTGCATCATTTTCGTTTACAGTTGCAACTGCAGCCATTACCACCGGCTGAACACCAAATGGCTGCCTAAAACTAAGCTTATCATAAGTTGAAACAGCATTGCTGCCGAAATATCCGGCTTCAACTTTGGTCCCGTCATCGAGAGTAAAACTGCCGCTCTCCATAACAATATAGGTTACTCGTTCAGCAACGTGGCTGTCATCAAGATAATCCCATTCTTGCAGGCGCAAATCAAAACCGGAGGAATTGACATTCTGCACCCTGACAACCACAGAATCGCTACTATTTTTACTTACCACCCGGGCAACTACAACTGGATTCTCAAAATCTTTAGCAAAAGTAACATGCTGCCATCCAGAATCAAGCTCGAGATCACCGAACTCAATTGTCAATGAATTGTCGCAACCGGGCCAGGATGCAGCATCTGCGGGATCATAGCCAGCATCAATTTCTGCACCATCTGCGAATCCGTCACCATCGGCATCCCTATCCAAAAGGTTTACCAGGCCGTCATTATCGATATCAGCACTCCAGTCAGAGCCCCAATATTCAACTTCATCACCATCAGCAAGGCCGTCTCCGTCACTGTCGGCAACTGTCGGATTAGTTAAATAGATGTTGAATTCATCGGCAAAAACAAGACCATCATTGTCTGAATCAGCATTGAGATCAACTCGATCAAAGGCCATAAAACCAATATTTTCTGTTATATGTGCAACTTCACTGTCCCGAGATTGCTCTTCCGAAACTTTGATATTCACGCCTGCAGCCGTCAGGGCATCATAGCGCAGATTAGATGTATCACCACCATCGGTAGTCTGCATATCCGCAAGCAGAACCGGTGCATCAACAAAAGTATCATTAAAATCAACCGCAAACCAAGCATGAGTTACAGAATCGCCAGTCTGCCCTACTTTGAAAAGGAGATCATCAACCAGCCCCGAACCCGGCTCCCAGGCAATATAAGCGATCGTTTCAAAATCATGTACCTGGGAATTTACTTCCTGCTCCTGCATCCGGAAATTGAACCCGCTCACAGAGATATTCTGCAGGCGCCCGGCCACAGGTGTATCTTCATTAACCGAAATCATGGACGCGGCAACCACCGGCACCTGATTAAAAGTTTCGGCAAAAGCAACACTTTCATATGAAGTAGTCATATTACTGTCGAAATATCCGGCCTCAACCAGCATCCCGTTCGGAAGCACAAAACTTCCGCGCTCCATAACGATAAAACCGACCATTTCTGAGCCATGCTCATAGGCAAGATAATCCCAGTTTTCAAGACGTACCTCAAAACCACTGCGATCAACATTTCTGATCTGCACAACACATGGATCCGCGTCACTGTTTCCGGCCGGTTTGGCAACCACTACCGGATCGATAAATGTACGATCAAAAGTAACTCGCAGCCAATCACTGTCAGCGTTAACTTCACCCAACT
>JAOZKP010000160.1 GCA_029935295.1 bacterium
CGGTTGCGGAGCGCTGCTAACACTTTACAGCGGAAATAGTCAAGTAAAATCGGGGAAAACTACCAAACGACTCTCTGTTGTCGAATAGTTAAACTCCAAATTTACTGACAAGCAAATCAATGCAGGCTTTAACTCCAGCAATTGCATACGGTTTCGGGATACTCCCGGCAAAACCGTATGCAGAACAATTTGCCATTATCGGGTCGGTCGAATAACCGCTGGAAACAATCACCTTAACATCGGGATTAAACTCTTTAAGTTTATCCAGGGCTTCCAAACCGCCCATCCCTCCGGGAATAGTCAGATCAAGAATGACAAGATCAAAATTCTGTTCGTTGTCGAGAGATTTTTTATAAACATCTAGAGCTTCCTGCCCCTCACTGGTAACCACGACACTATGCCCCAGCAGCGTTAGGATTTCAACCATGACATCCTGCAGTTCCGGGTCATCATCCATCACCAGAATTCTCTGCACAAGCGAATCATCACACTTCTCTGCGGCCGCCACAAAATCTTTTCCCGGCTTAATTTCATCGTCAGTCCCGATCACTGCAGGCAGATCGATTATAAAAGTCGTCCCAGTAGTCAATTCTGATTCAACCCGGATAAAACCGTTATGTTTTTTTATAATGGAAAAACATAACGATAAACCCAATCCGCAACCTGTCGATTTTGTAGTAAAATAGGGATCAAAAATTTTCACCAGATTTTCCGGGCTTATGCCTTCACCCTGATCCGTAACCGTTATTCTAACATAGCGGGTCAGATCATCTCTATCACTCTCAGAATTAACGCTGCTCTCCAGATTTGTCATTGCGATCGTAATGACCCCGCCTTCAGGCATTGCCTGATCAGCATTAATCACCAGGTTGGAGATAACCTGGCCAATCTGACCCGCATCCGCAAACACCGGCCACAAGTCCGGACTTTTTTTAATTTCCAGTTTAACATTGCTGCCGTGAACAGCAAATTCAGAACTCTCAGCCACTAAACGACCCAGATCGACAACCTGCCGCAGAGGCTCACCGCCTTTGGCAAAGGTCAGAAGCTGGCGTGTCAAAGCGGTGGTACGTTGCAGTGCGGCTTCAGCCTTTTCCAAATATTGGCTGACTTTACTTGTCGGAGAAATTTGCATCCGGGCTAAAGATATATTCCCGAATATACCTGATAACAGGTTATTAAAATCATGGGCGATTCCACCCGCCAGCAATCCCAAAGATTCCAGTTGTGATACCTTTTGCAGCTCACGTTCATTACGCAGTTTTTCAGTAATATCCGTAACCGTGGCGACTACAACTTTTTCACCGGCATATGAACTTAGTGAAAGATTGACCATAACATCAAAGATTTCCCCACTCTGATAACGCCGGGCCCGCCACTCGAACTCCTGCGGCTCACCTGAGAATACCTTTTTGATTAATTCTGCGGCTTTTACGTTATCATTTTCAGACGCTGAAATATCACCAACTGAAAGAGAGCAGGCAGTCGCCCGGTCAGGAATTTGGTACATATCCAACATAGTCTGATTAACATCAAGCACAGATGAATCCTGACTATGAATGAAAATAGCATCCTTGGCATTTTCAAAAAGATCCTGGTAACGTTTTCGACTATTCTCAAGTTCCCGGGTTCTCTGGTTAAAATGGTAAGCGAGTTTCCCTAATTCATTATTAGATGAAATTTCAATCTCCACTGAATTTAATTGTGGGTCTTCTTCAATTCGTTTCAGTTGATTCGTAATTTTCTGTAACGGCACCAGCAGATTCATACGCAAAAGAAAAAAAGCCAGGAACAGAACCCCCAATAAACCAACTGCCAGGAAAAAAATTAATTGCTCCATAATTCGACTGACAATTACGTTAATGCGGCTATCGGGGACAACCACTGCCAGCTTCCAATCCGCTGCCGGGATATGAAATATAGTTACTGTCACGGACTCATGCAGAAGCAGATCATCATCAACTTTGAAACTGGCCAATTTCTGCGAAACTACATTACTGCCAGGGAAAGGGTCATTTAAAAATGCGGCAATCATTCGGGCCTGAACTGAATTAATCTGATACGATTCACGTACCAACGTTTTTACCAACTTGTCATATCCCGGAAATTTCTTTTTAACTTTCGCGATAATTTTTTCATCAATCTCTGCAATTGCGGTACAGACCGGAACAAAACGTTTATCTTTTTGTGCCAGGGCATCAGAATCGATAAAATCCAAAACTGGATTGATATCACCATAGTCATCAGCTTGTCGAATCAAACTTTTTTCAGGAAAAGCCAGAAATTTATTGCTATTGTCAACCGCAAAAAGATAACCATCAACCTCCCGTCCGGCTTCGGCAAAAAGTTTCGCCAATCCCTCAAGTTTCAAATCAACCGTACTGACCCCGACAAATTTGCCCTCTTCAAACATCGGCACCGTACAGGTAATCATCGGCTGCAGAGAGTGGGGATCAACATACGACTCCGACCAGATGCCTTTTTGACTTTTGGCATAACGGGCCGGAACATACCATTTTTCATGATGATAACCAGCCCCGGCAGCATCATTATAATCATCAAAATAGTGGAGTTGGTTATCCTCCTTGCGCCCCCAGAAAAAACTCCGCCGCTCGCGGTCACGGCTGAACATAAAAGGTTCCGGCCAAACCCCGCCGCCGGCAATAAACTTTTCGGTTCCCGGCAAATCAATCAAATCAGGAATCAAGTTTTTTAGAACCGCAACATCTTTTTCCGGCATACCCGTATAAACATTGGCAATTGATGCCGCAATTGTCTCTGTCATCACAATTGAGTTGCTCAATTGTGCCACAATCTGATCCCCGAGAGACTCAACCCGTTCCTGTTGATTTTTAAGCAGCAGGGGCTGGGCAATCGTCATCATCGTATAACAGACCACAAAAAAGACAATTATCAGAAGAAAGAAAAAGCTTGCTGAAATTATTTTCTGCAGATTATTTTTAAACTGTTTTTCAGTCATTGTTCCATCCCTACGTTAACAAGGCCGCGGCCAACAGTGTTTGCGTATAAGGATCTTGCGGGTTATGCAAAACCGAATCCACCGGCCCGCTTTCAACCACCCGGCCATGATGCAGCACCATAACCCGATGGCAGAGGGCTTTTACAACTTTGAGATCATGCGATATAAAGAGATAAGCAAAGTTATGTTTCATCTGTAAATCACGCAGAAGATCGATCACCTGAGCTTGAACTGAGCGGTCAAGTGATGACGTCGGTTCATCCAGAACAATCAGTTCAGGTTTTAACACCAACG
This sequence comes from bacterium, assembly GCA_029935295.1. Classification (GTDB taxonomy): domain Bacteria; phylum Desulfobacterota; class Anaeroferrophillalia; order Anaeroferrophillales; family Tharpellaceae; genus Tharpella. The sequence continues at coordinate 3,275 of JAOZKP010000160.1, forward strand.
CCCGGGCAATTGCAATTCGCTGGCGCTGGCCGCCGGAAAATTCATGCGGATAGCGCCGCATCAGACCCTTTTCCAAGCCTACCTCCGCGAGGGTATCAGCCACCAGCTGCTGGCGTTCCGGCGCCGTGCCGATATTGTGCAGTTCAAGACCTTCAGCAACAATCTGACCCACCGTCAAGCGCGGACTCAAACTGGCAAATGGATCCTGAAAAACAACCTGCAGTTTCCGCCGCAGAGAGCGCATTTTTTCGGGTTTAATCCGGCTTAAATCCTGATCTGCGAAAAAAATTTTACCTTCTGCTGGCAAAAGCCGTAAAAGTGCATAGCCTAAAGTCGATTTACCTGAACCACTTTCTCCTACTAAACCTAAACTCTCACCCGGTTTAATATCAAAAGAGACCCCGTCAACCGCCTTGACATGATCTACTGTTTTTTTGAAAAAGCCTTTTTTGATCGGAAACCAGACCTTTACATCTTCAGTTTTTAATAGCGGGGCGGCATCCCCGCTTAACGGCTGCGGCGATCCTTCGGGTTCTGCCGCCAAGAGTTTTTTTGTATAGGAGTGCAGCGGCCGGGTAAATATATTTTCACAGGGTCTAACTTCAACAATCCGCCCGTCAGTCATTACCGCAACCCGGTCCGCATGATGCCTGACAATCCCCAGGTCGTGGGTAATAAGCAGAATTGCCATTCCAAGACGCTCTTTCAACGAGCTTAAAAGATCAAGCACCTGCGCCTGCACGGTTACATCGAGAGCGGTGGTCGGTTCATCTGCAATCAAAAGATCAGGCTCATTCGCTAAAGCCATCGCAATCATTACCCGCTGGCGCTGGCCGCCGGAAAGCTGATGCGGAAAAGCGTCAAGCCGCCGGGCGGCATCATCAATACCGACCAATTCAAGTAACTCCTGCGCCCGTGAACGAAGTTCCCGGCGCCGGCTGCCGCCGCGATGCAGGCGAATACTTTCACTGACCTGACGCACAATCGTATGCAAAGGATTTAAGGATGTCATCGGTTCCTGAAAGATCATCCCGATGCGACCGCCCCGAATTGCCTGCAGCTTTTTCTCCGACAACTTGAGTAAATTATCCCCATCAAAAACAATCTCTCCATTACCCGGATGGCAGGCTTCAGGATAGGGTAAAAGACGCAGGATAGAGTGCGCGGTTACTGATTTTCCCGACCCGCTCTCGCCAACCAGGGCCATAGTCTCCCGCGGATTGATGGTTAACGTAATCCGGTCAACCGCTAAAACCCGCTCAACACCGGAACCGAAAGCGACGGACAGATCTTTAATTTCCAGAAGAGGCTTAATCATCGTTTAACCTCCAAAACCGGTTGCCTGACGCGGATCGAAAGCGTCACGCACAGCTTCGCCGATGAAAACCAGCAGACTTAACATTATCGCAAGCACAAAAAAAGCGGAAAGACCAAGCCATGGCGCTTGGAGATTAGCTTTCCCCTGCGCCAGAAGCTCCCCTAATGAAGGTGAACCCGGCACCATACCGAAGCCCAAAAAATCGAGTGAAGTCAAAGTCGTAATCGAAGCGTTGAGAATAAAAGGCACGAAGGTTATCGTCGCAACCACGGCATTCGGCAGGATATGACGGAACATAACATTAAGATCACCGGCTCCCAATGCCTTGGCCGCCCGCACATAATCGAGATTCCGGCCGCGTAAGAATTCAGCCCGGACCACCCCGACCAGACTCATCCAGGAAAAAAGCAGCATAATCCCCAAAAGCCACCAGAAATTAGGTTGAACAAAGCTTGAGAGAATAATCAACAGGTAAAGTACCGGCAGGCCCGACCAGATTTCTAAGAAACGCTGGCCGAAAAGATCAATTTTACCCCCGTAATAACCCTGCACCGCCCCAACTCCGACTCCGATCAGAGAGCCGAAAAAAGTCAGGCAGAGACCAAAAAGGACCGAGATGCGAAAACCGTAGACTAATCGGGCGACAACATCGCGCCCCTGATCATCGGTTCCTAAAAGATTCTCCCGGCTCGGCGGTGACGGCGCCGGCGCTGACAGGTTATAATTTATGGTATCATAATAGTAGCGGATCGGCGGCCAGATTATCCAGCCGCCCGATTTTTCGATCAGATCAGTCAGATAAGGATCACGATAATCGGCAGCCGTCGCAAATTCACCACCAAAATCGGTTTCACTGTAAGAGATAAACACCGGACAGTAAAATTTGTCATGATGACGAATCAGCAGCGGCTGGTCGTTGACAAAGAGTTCGGCCCCGAGACTGAAACTGAACAACAGCAGAAAAATCCATAACGACCAATAACCCCGCCGATTTGCCCGAAATCGGGCCAGCCGCCGTTTCGTAACCGGATTAAATTCAAAACGCAGCAGTCCCGACATCAGAAATTCCGCGCCTCGAAATCTATCCGCGGATCAACCAACATATAGCAGAGATCACTTATAAGGTTGGTTAAGAGCCCGATCAGAGTGAAAAGATAGAGGGTTCCGAACATCACCGGATAATCACGACCAATCGTAGCTTCAAACCCCAAAAGACCGAGACCGTCAAGCGAGAAAATGACTTCAATCAACAGTGACCCGGCAAAAAACATACTGATAAAAGCGGCTGGAAAACCGGCAACAATAATCAGCATGGCATTGCGAAAAACGTGGCCGTAGAGCACCTGATTACGGCTTAAACCTTTGGCCCGGGCAGTGGTCACATACTGTTTGCCGATCTCATCCAAAAATGAGTTTTTGGTCAACATCGTCAGGGTCGCAAAACCGCCGATAACCATTGCTGTAACCGGCAGGGCGAGATGATGAAAATAGTCAAAAATCTTACCGCTTAGAGTAAGTTCAGCAAAGTTGGTCGAGGTTAAACCGCGCAGCGGAAACCAATCAAGATAGGTACCACCAGCAAAGATAACCACTAAAATTACGGCAAACAGAAAAACCGGGATGGCATTACCGACAATAACCACCGTGCTGCTCCAGATATCAAAGCGCGAGCCGTGGCGCACCGCTTTGGCAATTCCTAAAGGGATCGAAACAAGATAGATTATCAACGTACTCCAGAAACCTAACGAAATTGAAACCGGCAGTTTCTCGATTAAAAGATCGGTAACCTTTTTATCGCGATAGAAACTTTCACCAAAATCGAATTTAAGATAATCGGTCACCAGTTTAAAATAACGCTTATAAAGCGGTTGATCAAAACCGTAGAGTTTTTCAATTTCCTTAACCAGTTCAGGATCCAGACCCTGGGCTCCGCGATAACTGCTG
>JAOZKP010000520.1 GCA_029935295.1 bacterium
TGTAATACTCAATGTCGTCATCAGGTTTACATTTTTCAAAATAGCTATTCAATACAGTGGCAACGATTGTAAAATCTCTTTTGCCAACTCAGGATTTATGCTTAACCCACAAGAGGCTAGCAAAATTACGGACCCCTGGTTTACCACCAAAACCCGTGGCACCGGACTTGGCTTAGCCTTGGTTGAACGCATAATTAAAGCTCATAATGGACGCTTTACAGTTGCCTGCAATGAGCCAAAAATTTTACAGCAAAATATCTTTCTCCCTTACAGCTGAAAACAAGCAAAAAAATTAGCAGAGAATTTTTATGCATATCTTAATCGTCGATGATGAACCGGATCAACGGGAACTTTTAGCCGGCTTCCTGAAAAAGCAGGGGTTCACTACTATTTTAGCGGCTGATGGTGAACAGGCTTTAGATTTTGTCCGGGTTGAAAATATCGATTTGGCTTTACTCGATCACTGTCTGCCGGATATAAAGGGCGATGAACTTCTGATTAAGCTTCACAAACTTAATCCCCGGCTCCGGGCAATTATGATTACCGCCTTTGGTGCGGTTGAAATGGCAGTTAAAGTCATGCGCTCCGGAGCCGACGATTTTTTTGAGAAACCGGTCAATCTGAGTTCCCTGCTGGAAAGAATAAGAGATATTGAACAGGAGATCATGATTGATCATGATGCCGATGCAGTTAATTCTGTTCTTGATGAAGAGCAGGATCTGCCGCTGAAACTGGTCGGCAACAGTGCCGCAATGCGGGATCTTTTATCAATTATCCGACGGGCCGCCGTGACCCCGTGGGCGGTGTTGATTCAAGGTGAAACTGGCACTGGCAAAGAGCTGATTGCCCGCCTTCTACATCTTTTAAGCCCACGACGGGAACTTCCTTTTGTTGCCATAAATTGCGCGGCGATGCCGGAAAATCTGGTTGAATCAGAACTCTTTGGCCACGAAAAAGGCTCTTTTACCGGTGCCAGCAGCTCGCGCCGCGGCCACTTTGAGATTGCCGACGGCGGTACATTGATGCTTGATGAGGTCGGCGAACTACCACTCGGAATCCAGGCCAAACTCCTGCGGGCGCTGCAAGAAAAAACCATTACCCGGGTCGGAGGGGAAAAAGAAATTACGATTGATATCAGGGTTCTCGCCGCCACGAACCGGGACCTCGGACAGATGGTTAAAGACGGTACTTTTCGTGAAGACCTTTTCTACCGTCTCAAAGTTATTGAGATTGAAATTCCGCCGCTGCGCGACCGACGTGATGATATTCCGGAGCTAATCGACACATTCCTCGAACGTCATAATCTTACCGGCGTAAAATTTTCGACTGACGCCTTAAACACCCTCGCCCGTTATAACTTCCCCGGCAATATCAGGGAACTTGAGCATATTGTCCAGAGAGCTTCAACTTTCAGCCGTAGCTCTCTGATAAAAGCTGCAGATTTACCAACCGAAATCCGCTTTCCGGAGATCGACCCCCAAGCCAAGCTCAATCAGCAGCTCGCAATGATGGAACTCCGTCTGATCCGGGAAGCCCTCGAAAAACATAACTGGGTCCAGACCCAGGCAGCGGACAGTTTAGGCTTAAGTGAACGGGTTCTGCGTTATAAAATCAAGAAGTATAAACTTGTAAAAAACTGATCAGACATTTTCCCGTCACTCTATAAAACCACCACCACCCCAATGCTCAAAAATAAATCTTACCTGAAATACAAATACCCAGAAGTCAAGCCTGACCCAGATTTCTTAGAAGTCAAGCCTGACCCAGATTTCTTAAATGTTTGCGCCGCATCTGCCGCAAAATCGCGGGCGAGATCGCAGCTGTCAGCGGCCGTAGCAAACCTCACTGACCCGCCCCAAAGCAACCCCAGCACTAACAGAAAAACTAGG
>JAOZKP010000161.1 GCA_029935295.1 bacterium
CGCCGCCATCATCATCAATAATAACTTGGAGAGTAGTGAATGTCTACAGCTAAAGTGCAGGATGAAAAAAATAGTGATGACGAGGGGTTAAAACCGGAGCCGCAAAAAGAGGGTGGTGGACTCTTCGGTCGCCTTTTCGGGCGTCGTAAAAAAGAGCAAGAGAGTGAACCGGAGAAGGACGGTGTGCCTGCAGGTGATGCAGCTGCGTCGAAGCCTGAAATCGAAATTGTTCCGGAGGCGAAAGATTCTGTAAGTTCCTCAGAAATATCTGAGCCGGAACTTAAATCAGAGTCGGAATCTGATCCTGAGTCTGGACTTACCCCACCTCAATCTCAAATAGATAATTCCAAAGATACAAATGAGACCGTTTCTCCGGTTGAATCGGATTCTAAGGCTAAAGCTAAGGTTGCCGCAGTGGAGACCGCAGAATCTGTAGATGAAGTTGAAACGGTTGTCATTGCATCTGATGTGTCGTCGGCTCCGCCCGCCGACACGCAGCCGAAAGGTCTCTTTTCCCGTTTGAAAAATGGGCTTGCCAAAACCCGAAAACAGTTTGTCGGTACCCTTGATAATCTCTTTTATGGTGACAAAGAGATTGACGAGGAGTTTCTGGAAGAACTGGAAGAGATTCTGCTGACCTCCGATCTTGGTGTGAAAACCAGTTACCGTCTCTTCTCCCAGATTGAGGAGAAGGTGACGCATAAAGAGCTTGAGAACCCGGCTCATCTTCGTGATTTTCTGCAAAATGAGATCGGGACAATTCTTAAACGTTCTGAATCTCCCTGGGAGATAGATAATAAACCTTATGTAATTATGACTATTGGCGTTAACGGAGTTGGCAAGACGACGACTATCGGTAAGCTTGCCTCAATCTTCACTAAACAGAAGAAAAAAGTTGTTCTTGGGGCAGCGGATACTTTTCGGGCGGCCGCGGTGGAGCAACTTATGGTTTGGGCGGAACGTGCTAAAGTTCCAATTATCAAGCAGAATATGGGCGCAGATCCGGCGGCGGTGGCCTTTGATACAGTGCAGTCAGCAATTAAACGGGAGGCCGATGTCGTTATTATTGATACCGCCGGGCGTTTGCATACCAAGGTTAACTTGATGGATGAGCTGAAAAAAATTCAGCGCGTTCTTGGTAAGGCTCTGCCGGGCGCCCCGCATGAGGTTCTGCTGGTACTTGATGCGAATACCGGTCAGAATGCAATTTCGCAGGCGCAGATGTTTCATCAGGAGATTGGGGTGACCGGTCTCGTGATGACTAAACTTGACGGTACCGCTAAAGGCGGCGTGATTGTCGGGGTTTGTGATGAGCTTAAAGTTCCGGTGCGTTATATTGGTATCGGCGAGAGTATTGCCGATTTAAGAGCTTTTGATTCCAGTGATTTTGTTAATGCCCTGTTTGATAAGGTCTAAACCGGGTATTTTTTCTTCCTGCTGCTGATTGGCTGTTGACTATGTCGCGTGAAACTCAACTAGATACCCATGAAATTGATAAACTTCTCGATGATGATGACTTTATCGATGATTTCGATTTCAGTGATGATCAGGATGATCAGTTTGCCGGGATTGAGGATAGTTCTGCGGAATCGTTAGATGATGATCTGGCCCCGGCTGCGGCCGATACTGATCTTGATACATTTATCATTGATGATGAACCGGGTAAGAGTGAGACTTTGGAAACTGGACGCGGTTCAGTTGTCACTAATGAGCTGGCAGAAGCACTTGATTTAAATTTTGATAATTTTGAAATTGATTACGGTCGGTTTGGAAAATCCAGGGGTAAGTTGTTGCCGGTGGTGGTTGGACTGGCTGTTTTGCTTTGGTTGGCTCAACTGGGTGGGGTTATTTATCTTTTGCGGCAACCGGTAGTGGTGCGTGATCAAAACCAGCCACTGGCAGTAGAGACAACCGTTCAGCCTATGGCAGAAAAATCTGATTCAGAGGATGTGACGGCGCCGGAGTCAGTGGATTCAGAGTCTCCCGAAGAACCTGATATCTATGTTTTTACTTCATATGTCAAGCTCTACTCACTTGACGGCCTTAAAGTATTCAGCGTTGAAATTGAATTGGTTCAATATCAGAAAAGAGGGCGTTTGACCGATGCTGAAAAAGTTGTGCTTAAGGAGAGTTTGCGGCAGGTATTCGCTGAATCTGTAGCGGGGCATATGCGTGAAGAAGTTGTGGATCTGAGTGCGCAGCTTATGGCGATAATTGTGCCCCATATTGAGCATTTTTTTAGCGCTCGCGGTGTTGACCCGGAAAAGATTAAGATTCGGGTTCATAATCCTTATATTCAGTGAGCTTCATGTCGATTGATTGCAGTTCCGATCCCGAGACCGGTTTATACAAATTAGCGCAACAAATTGCGCCGGTCTGGGTTGCCTGTTCCGGTGGTATTGACAGTATCTGGCTGTTCTATTTTTTTAAAAAAATTGCGAAAATTGACGTTCAGCCAGTTTTTTTTGATCACCCTGGGGTCTATCCCGAAGAGCGGATTGTCGCTTTGGATCTGATTTCTGATGAAGCGGGAATTGTTCTTGAATTTAGTCGTTCTGAGATGTTTGAAGTTTGGGGTAATACCCCGGAAGAGCGCTGCTATCGTTGTAAAAATCATCTGTTTGCCAGAGTTATAACTCAAATCCCGGATTCAGTCACTCTCTGTGACGGTTCCCATCTTGATGATGCGCCCACCCGTCGGCCGGGAATGCGGGCTTTAACTGAGCTTGGAATCTTAAGTCCTCTCAGAATTAATGGCTGGAATAAAGTAATGATTCGGGAAGCAGCGCATAAAGCCGGCCTCAAAGCTTGGAACCAACCGGCCCGGGCGTGTCTGGTTGTTGATGGAAAATTGGAGATTTAAGGAAATATGAATCGTGATGATTTGAAAAATATTCTGGATGAACTTCAGCGTGGTGAACGTAAGGTCGATGAGGTTGTTGATCTTCTCGATCATATGCCTTTTCGAGATCTCGGGATTGCTCACCTGGATACACACCGGAGCCTGCGCTCAATTATGGGTGAAGTGGTTTTTGCTCTGGGTAAAGAGATCAGCGATATTGAAGTTATCCTGCATGGTTTGCTCGAACATGAAGATAATATACTGGTGACCCGCCTGGAAGCTTGTAAAGCCGAGGTTTTGCAAACAAAATTTCCACAGTTCGAATATCATGCTGCCGGCCAGTATTTTGTTAAAATTGGCCAGGAGATTTCTAATCAGGGACGGGGCTCGGTATTGTTGGTGACAGCCGGAACTTCTGATTTAAGGGTTGCGTATGAGGCTGAGATTACCCTCAAAATGATGGGCCAGAGATGTGAAAAACTGGTTGATGTCGGGGTTGCCGGGATTCATCGTCTTTTAGCCTATAGAGAAAAGCTTATGGCGGCTGAAGTCCTGATTGTTATTGCCGGGATGGAAGGAGCTCTGCCCAGTGTTGTTGCCGGGATGGTCGATAAGCCGGTAATTGCGGTGCCGACCAGTGTCGGCTATGGTGCCGCATTCGGCGGCGTCGCCGCCCTCCTTGGCATGCTCAACTCCTGCGCCGGTGGAGTTGGTGTAGTTAATATCGATAACGGCTTCGGCGCCGCCTACCTTGCCGGCCTGATCAACCGAAAATAAGCTAAATAGTTAAAAGTTTTAACTGTTCAGGCTTAATATCTTCACCACAGAGAACACAGAGTTCACAGAGAAAAAAACCTATTTGCTATCTCTGTGCTCTCTAGTGAACGGGTGGTTTAAATGGTTCTTGAAATTTGCCGAATAGTTACAAAAAGTTTTTGCTACGCAAAGAGCACAAAATTCACGAAGAAATAATTAACTCACGAACTTTGCGCTCTTTGGTGAATATCTGATTTCAGAACTTTTTATAAAGCCATCAATTCTTATTTGCCCTGGAAAACAGCAGGTCTTTTTTCGACGAAAGCATTTAAGCCTTCGCTTGCGTCATCGCTGGCAAAAGCCTTCATAAAGGCATCCTGTTCAATCTGCATGGCCGTGGCCGTATCCTGATCATAACCTTTATAGATAGCTTTTTTGGCTTGAGCGATACCGATTACAGCTTTGCTTGCCATTTTTTCAGCAAAGGCAATTGTCTTCGCGTTGAGCTCGTCTCCGGCCATCAACTGCTGTACAATTCCCAGATCCAAAGCTTCCTGCGGTGTGATATTTTTAGCAGTTGCTATGAAATAGAGTGCCTGTTTTGTACCCAGCAGACGGGCTAAACGCACCGTTCCGCCGGCACCCGGGAGAATACCTAAAGTGGTTTCCGGAAGTCCCAGGGTCGGAACCTTGGTTTTGTCTTTGATGGTTACGCTTTCCGCCATAAAGCGGAAATCACAGGCCATTGCCAGTTCCAGGCCGCCGCCTAAAGCGTAGCCGCCGAGGGCCGCAATTGTCAGTTTAGGCATGTCTTCAAGTTTTTGGTTGACCCGTTGCAATTCACCTGAAATCTCCCAGGCATCGTAAGCTGTCATCTGGGTAAACATTTTTATGTCGGCTCCGGCAATGAAAAAACCAGGAATCTCACTGTTGATCACCAAAACCTTGGCGTTGTCGTCGTCGGCAATTTCATCAAAAGAACGGTCAAGCTCAGCCACGATTGCTTCGTTTAGTGAATTCGCTGGCGGCCGGTTGAGAGTGATAATTCCGACACCATTTTCGACTTTGATCTTTAAGAATTCATAGCTCATTTTTTTATCCTCTACTGTAAAAGTTAAAAATGTAACAATAATATTTAAGTGGTATTTAGCACAATTAGTTAGTCGGTTCAAGCGGAAAAATCTGGAAAAACAAAGTCTGTAATAGCAGTTATGATTTGCCATATGTTTTTTCAATTCAGCAAAATTGTTTGACTATATAGTGAAAATGTTATACTTAAAAACCTGATTTTGTAGTGCATTTTAATCTCATATGAGTTTGAGGTTTAGGGTATTGTTTGAAGGCTTGCAAAAGCTTGGCCGTTTAGGATTGAGCAGTTTGGAAAGTATGGGGCGTTCAGCCCTTTTTCTGTTCTTTACTCTGCTTGGTGCCGTGCAGTCCCCGTTTAAATTGCGGCCAATTTTGCGTCAGATTCATGTGATAGGCTCGGGATCTTTCCTGGTAATCATGTTTACCGGGGCCTTTGTCGGTATGGTGCTGGGTTTGCAGGGGTATTATACTTTGAGCAAATACGGCTCATCCAGTGCTTTAGGGGCGGCTGTTGCTTTAAGTTTAATTCGCGAACTTGGTCCGGTGCTCACAGCATTGATGGTGATCGGTCGTACCGGTTCGGCGATGTGTGCTGAACTTGGAATAATGCGCATCTCTGAGCAGATAGATGCTTTAGATTGTATGGCGATAAATCCTTACCGCTATCTGGTGGCACCTAAACTGATTGCCGGTTTACTCTCAATTCCATTGCTGACTGCCGTTTTTAACCTGGTCGGGGTTTTCGGCGGTTATATGGTCGGCGTCGTACTTCTGCACGGAAACGGTGGGGCCTATATGGCGAGTATGCGTGCGAGTGTCACTGTGATCGACTTGAAAATGTGCTTTGTGAAATCGGTCTGTTTTGCTTTTCTATTGGTCTGGATATGTGCCGAGCACGGTTTCTGGGTTAACCGTCGGCCCTGGGGTTTTGGAGCCGAAGGGGTGAGTCGGGCAACAACTTCTGCGGTTGTGGTCTCTTCAGTTTCGGTGCTTGTCGCCGATTATGTTATTACTTCATTTATGTTGTAGACTATAATGACTCAATCACCTTTCTCGATCAGACTTGTCGATATCCACAAAAGTTTTGCTTCACAACCGGTTCTGCGTGGGGTGAATCTTGATATTGAGCGGGGAGCGACAACCGTAATCTGTGGTGAGAGTGGCCAGGGGAAAAGTGTACTTCTAAAACATATCCTCGGTCTTCTGCATCCTGATAAAGGCCAGGTGCTGGTAGAAGGTGAAAATATCTGCCGGCTTAAAGGGGCTGCTTTAAATCGCTTGCGAACCCGATTCGGGGTTCTTTTTCAAGGGGTGGCACTTTTTGATTCAATGACCGTTTTTGATAATATTGCCTTGCCTCTGCGTGAACGCAGCCGGCTGTCTGAATCTGAAGTGAAAATTAAGGTTGAAAAATCCTTGCAGATGATGGATCTTGAAGGCAGTGCCGATAAGTTTCCGGATCAACTGAGTGGTGGGATGAAGAAACGGGTTGGTCTGGCCCGGGCTTTGCAGCTTGAGCCGGATATCCTGCTCTTTGATGAGCCGACTACCGGTCTTGATCCGGTCAAGAGTCACGATGTTTATCAGCTCTTTTTTGCAACTCAGAAAAGACTGGGGTATACCAGCGTGATTGTCAGTCACGATATCCCCAAGATTTTCAATTTGGCGGATAAAATTGCTATTTTACATCAGGGCGAGGTCCGGGCCTGTATGGCTCCGGATGAGCTCCAACGCAGTCAGGATCCTTTTGTGCGGGAATTTATCGTTCGCGTCATGGGTAAATTTCATAACAGCAGCGATGA
>JAOZKP010000162.1:0-1369 GCA_029935295.1 bacterium
CTGCAAGACACTAAACAAGACTAATTAAGTGCAGTCATACATCATTAAAAATCAATTTGCAATCTTTTTATTATGTTCCCGCAACCGGTCCGACTGCAACCAGGTAAAGCGGGTCAATATTTTCGGGCAGCATACAGACTTCGGCCAACTCACGATCGTAGAAAGCACCGACTGCACAACAACCAAGGTTTAATGCAGTTGCGCCAAGATAGAGGCGCTGACCTAAACGTCCGGCCTCGATATTGAGATAGCGGTAACTGCGCGGTCCAAACTCTTTTTCAACATGCTCAAGGTCAGCAAAGAAAATAAACTGCAAGGCTGCATTGGCGATCCAGCGCTGGTCGAGAGCCGCGGCCGCCAGTTTGCTCCGTCGATCATGATTATCTAAAAGAGTATAACTCCGACGATCAGGATCGAATATGTAAAGACCATCAGGAAAGTCCTCAATGCCGCAGGCAGAAAAAATAATCCCAGGTTGTAACATCATAGGTGTTGCAGGTTTTTTTGATAAGAGATCGAGTAATAAAAAAATTTTATCGGAAGTCAGTGCCGTACCTCTTTCAGTGAAATTGCGGCGCGAACGCCTCCTGCTGAGAGTCTCAACATATGCGAGCGCAGATTCAGGTAAGAAAATATCACCAGGAACGTTCTGCCAGTTTGTAACCTCCGGGAATAATTCTGACTGACTGTTTTCCGATTCAGACCTGATTATCAAAGATGATGAAGTTGCCTGATGTATCTCATGCAAGGCCGAATAGGTAATATCATTTGCAGCATCCTGAGGCTTTAATGATAGTTTCGGTTCTGAATCTGGAGGGTCAGATGATTCCGGATACGAGCCTGATGATGTTGCTTTAGATTTAAAATGAACCATCGCCAGTACAACTTCACGATGTTCATCAATAAACATATTTTTATTGACAGCGGAATCATCAAAGTTGAGTTCAATTGCAAAGCTTAACCCCTTGAATTTCAACGCCAGTACCAGATTCTCCAAGGCGTGACCGCAATCTAAAAGCAGATAACGGTAAGCCCGTTCACGATATTTCCAGGCTGTACGATTAGAAACGGCACTGATGCAAAGGGTCGAAGACTGGCAATCGGCATTAAGAGCTGAGGCTTTATCGTAAGAAAGAGTTGTGGAATCTGCAAAACAAGAATGACAGCACAGACGATTCAGTGCGGGCTTAAGGAGGTCGTAGTGGTAAAGACCGGCGGGAAGATCATCGCAACCGCTAAAATCCAGATAAAATTCAATCGGGTGCAACGCTCCGGCCGAAGCATTGCTGCGATACCATATTTCACCCTGCTGAAAAGTACTTTTTGCAGTCGGAGCTGAAGTTAAAAGCAGTAGCAACGCAATATCACG
>JAOZKP010000162.1:1469-6465 GCA_029935295.1 bacterium
AATGCGGAACTATTTTCTCGCAGGAGTCCAAAAAGAGATTTTTCAGAAAGCCCTGCCAAGTCAGGCAGAGGTAAAGCGTAGGTGTTTATTGCAGGATAGTTCTTGAAAAAAGCTGGTTGGTTAGCCCAGTCCAAAGCGTGCCCACTCATCCGGCCGCGTGCGTAAGCCGTTAACCAGTGATATTGGTGGCCGCTTTCGATCATAACTGTAAACCGTTACAAGATAATGAGACAAAATCGTCAGGAAGAAATATTGATGGACACCATGATATTTTCAGTATTTCAGTTAAACATCAAATGAGATCCAAAAGGCGCTCGGCACATTTTTCACCGAGGAAAACCAGAGATTCAATATCGAGGTAGTCGAGCACGGTGGAATCGAACAGAACTTTGATCTGAGCCGGAAAACCGTCTTCAAGATCTGCGTCCCAAAAAAGCATCTGAAATGGAATTTTCGGCAGCGGATAGAAAACTGCCGCAACTTCGGCATTGCTGTCAAGATCCGGGAAATCGGCTTTGAGAATCTTAAGCGACGCCCGCAGTTTTTCCGGCTTGCCGGTATAAGCTGTAGCAATTTTATCTTCGCAGCCTTTAACAAAAGCTTTGCGCTTGGCGAGACTGCCGGGCAGGCTCTCCATCGGCACCCACTCACCGGTCAGTTCGCGGCCGCCGTTTTCAGCAATGTAATTGTAGAGCAGAACATGATCCCAGAGGTCATGTTCTGCACCATCGACTGCTTCCACTTCCTTTTTCCCGACCCGATAGAGCTGCTCCAGTAGGTTTACCAAGAGAAAGTGCTCACCTTCGTCCGAGATTTCGAGCTGGACTCCAATCCGATTGGCAACCGAAGCAAAATCGTAGTCGTTGATTTTTCCCTGGACAAATTTCCGGGCGGAAAAGAGATGATCCGGATAGGCACTGTCTTCGCCTTGATCTTTCATTGACTGCTTGACGAAAGCCAGATCTTCGGGCTGCCAGTAGGGACAGAGTTCAGGTTTGGTGCCCTCGCGTAAAACATGAGTCGCAAAAGCCATACAAGTCGGCAGACCGCACTCTTTACAATTATTGCGCGGCAGCATTTTGATTAGATCAAGAATCTGGAGCAGACGCTTTTTTTCAGCCATTACTTTTCTCGTTTGATTCCTGCAAGGCTAATTTTTTCTGGAGGTTAATTTCAGCATCTGAAGGCCGGACATAGAGAGGCTCCAGATTTTTGCCGGCCAGTTTCAACCCGACCTGGTTTTCATCCTGATCATCGACTACAGGCATGTCAACAATAAATCCCAGGTTTGGTTGCGTATAAGGCACTCCGAGCAGATTTGCGTCCGGCAGCAATTTAGTGAATTCAGCCTGATAAACGGCAATTCCGGAGCCTGCCAGCAGCATATCGGTTTCCGGAAGTTGGGCAACCAAGTCTGCTGGACCATTAACTTGGCAGGGGGTCAAACGAGTCAGGTTACAACCATCACTTAAATATGATGACCAGTAAACCTGCTGCCGCCGGGCATCAGTTAAGATTGCAATATTTCCGGTTTGCCAGGTAAACTTTAAGGCAATCAGGTCATGAGCCAGAAAAGTGTAAAGTGGTTTGTCAAGCGCCTGAGCCAGGCCCTGCATACTTGCCATGCCGATCCGCAGACCACTGAAGGCGCCGGGGCCGCAGCCGACCGCCAATCTTGTAATGTGTGAACTATTAACTCCGGCCCGCTCTAAAACCCAATCAATTGCCGTCATTAAATTCTGAGAATGAGGCTGCGAGAGAGCAAGAGATATCTCTACCAAAGCCTGTTTTTCATCTAGCAAGGCCAGGTGCAGGTTTTCACTGCTGCTGTCAACGGCTAAGGTTAAAGAACTCATTTACTAAAAATCCGGACAAGATCGTTATAAAAGACAAAAACCATTAATGATACCAGCAGACAAAGCCCGACCTGTTGCGCCAGCTCCATTTTACGTTCACTGACCGGCCGACCGAGGATTATTTCCAGGGATATAAAAAGGAGATGGCCGCCATCGAGTACGGGAATCGGGAAAAGATTAAGAATTCCAAGGTTGACACTGATAATTCCCATAAAATAGAGAAGACTCAAGATCCCGGCTTTGGCATGTTGGCCTGCCATTTGCGCAATCATTATCGGCCCACCGAGATCTTTGGCGGGAACCACTCGCTCAATCATTTTGATAAATCCCATAACCGTAAGGTACGAGATTTTCCAGGTCTCAGACAGACCTTGAATCAGGGCCTCACCCGGCTGATAATGCTTGATCTCAGTAGCACCCGAAGCTGTAATCCCGATAATGTATGAGACCGTCGGTTCACCGAACATATTTTTACTTTCAATTCGTTTCGGAACGATTTTTACGTTTAGAAGGGTTGACTCACGTTCATAATCAATATCAAGTTCCGAGCCGCCGCTGGCCCGGACGGTCGTCGACAGTTGCTCCCAGTCTTCAATTTTTTCACCGTTAATTGCAATAATTTTATCGCCCGACAGTAATCCAGCGGCAAAAGCGGGCATCTCATGGTTGACTTCACCAATTACCGGGCTTAAAGAGGGAACCCCAAAAAGATAGACTATAGAGAATATAAATGCAGCAAAAACAATATTGGTTGCAGGACCGGCCACGATAATCGCCATTCTCTGCCAGGGACTTTTATACTCGTAAGAGAAAGGTTTGTCGTCCTCACTTAACGCAACCGTATCACCCTCATCATCGTGTTTGCCCTCCCCCAACATCTTGACATAACCGCCCAGAGGAATTGCGGAGAGCAGATATTCGGTATCGCCTTTACGGAAGCCGCAGATTTTAGGGCCGAAACCCAGAGAGAATTTAAGAACCCTTACACCACAGAACTTTGCCACCAGAAAATGGCCCAGTTCATGGACAAATATTAAAACGCCTAAAACAACAATTGCTGAAACAGTGCTATACATATAATATTTAATTCCCTGAGTTTAAAAGTGATTGGCGAACCTTGGCATCAAAGTCCAGGATCTGCGGCAGAGTTGAAAATTCCTGAGCCACGATTTCATCGAGAACCCCGGCAACCATCTTTGCAATCTCCAAAAAGCCGATTTCTCCGGCCCGGAAACGATCAACCGCAATCTCATTGGCAGCATTCAGGGCGATCGCCCCGCTGTCACCGGATGCAAGGGCTTTGCGTACCAGTGCCAAAGCCGGAAAGCGTTCCTCATCGGCGGCAAAGAAATCGAGTTGACCGGTTTCCGCAAGATTCAATTTCGGAAGATCAAGCGGCAGGCGTTCCGGATAACTTAAGGCATAAGCTATCGGCAGGCGCATATCCGGAAGACCGAGCTGTGCCAGAACCGATCCGTCCCGGTATTCAACCAGTGAATGGACAATGCTCTGCGGATGAACCAGAACCTCAATCTTTTCCGGAGCCATATCAAAGAGCCAGCGGGCTTCAATAATCTCCAGAGCTTTATTCATCATGGTTGCTGAATCGATCGTAATTTTCGGCCCCATATCCCAGCGCGGATGGCGCATCGCCTGCTCCGGGGTAACTTCAGCCATCTGGGCCAATGAGAATTCTCGAAAAGGACCGCCGGATGCGGTCAGGATAAGTTTTTCAACCCCGGATTCAGGTTCTCCGTTAAGAGCCTGCCAAAGGGCTGAATGTTCGCTGTCGAGCGGCAGGATTGCAACCTTGTTTGCCGATGCCACCTCATTTAACAAGCGACCCGCCATAACCATTGACTCTTTGTTGGCTAAAGCGACATTTTTGCCGGCTTTCAGTGCAGCATGAGTCGGTTCCAGGCCAACCGCACCAACCATCGCCGCTACAACTATATTGGCCTCGGAGAGAGTTGCTACCGCAATTGCGCCCGGCTGACCGACCATAATCGGGATTTTAAGGCCGGCCGCATTTAAGGCTTGTTCCAGCTCTTCGGCCCCGGTTTCATCCTGCACCGCTAACAGTTGCGGCCGGAAACGTTGCGCCTGGGCAGATAATTCGCTGATATTACGTCCGCCGCCCAGAGCCACAACCTGATAACGCTCAGGAAAACGGGTGACAATGTCAAGGGTACTGCGGCCAATCGAACCGGTGGCACCCAGTAGAGATATTTTTTTTACTTTATTTGTCAAGATTTATGTACTCGTGAAATATTGCCGCAGTCCAGATAGAACTAAATAACCAGTAAGATATAACCATAATAGATAACCGGAGCGGCAAACAGAACACTGTCAACGCGATCGAGAAAACCGCCATGCCCGGGGATCAGGTTGCCGGAATCTTTAATGCCCTGACTGCGCTTGAGAAAGGATTCAAAAAGATCTCCCATCTGGCCGAGGAAATTGGCGGCTAATCCTAAGACTACAGCCACATTCCAATCGACATTCAAAAGACCAAGCCAATTTAATAAAAGGGCAAAAAAAGCTCCGCCGAAAAGACCGGCGAGAAACCCTTCTACAGTTTTATTGGGACTGATATTAGGTGATAATTTGCGTTTCCCCCAATAACTGCCGCAATAGTATGAAAAAGCATCACCACCCCAGGTTACCATAAACGCCATCGCCACCAGCGTACGCCCTTCGGGCAGATCCCAAAGCAAAAGCAGATGAGCGAGAAAGAAAGGCAGGTAGATAATAAAGAGGATCGCCAGTGCAAAACGAGGCAGAGCTTCAGCTTCAAGTCCGGCCTCAAAAAGCAGTAAAACCAGCGCAAAAACCGCTAAAGTCAAGGCTCCGGAAAGTGCGGTTACACCACCAAACCAGGCGGCAAAAAAGAGGATAAAAGTAATAAACCAAACCGGCCCTTTCAGCAGGAAGCCGCCCTGCTCACCAAAAAAGAGCGGCCAACTTTCGGTTACCAGCAGACCTAAAAGTCCGAGCAGTAAAACAAAAAAAATCCACTTCGGAGCAGTGGCCAGCATGAGGATAATCAGCGGTAAAGCGACTGCCGCAGTTTTAACCCGACTACTGCAGAAGATATTTTTTACGGTCTCATTCATGGCTGTTCTCCTGTGTCAGGTTTA
>JAOZKP010000163.1:0-1976 GCA_029935295.1 bacterium
GTCTGCGGCCAGGCCAGATAGAGCCGCATTTTAGCCCGGGTCAGAGCGACATAGAAAAGTCTTAAAGATTCCGCCAAACTTTCCGCCTGGGCTGCGTGGTTGTGTTCTTCAACTATTTCAGGATTAAGATCAAGACAACGTACAAACTCTGCAGCCGGATTCTCACCAAAATTTTCACCTGAAGCAACAACAGCCCCGTCAACTTGGGTGCCACCGTCAATATGAGTTGCGGATACCGGCCGGTGAAACAGTGTCAAAGCCCGCTGACTCCCGGGTTTCTTCCACAAAAAAGGTGCAAAAACCACCGGGAATTCCAACCCTTTACTCTTATGTACGGTCATAATTTTCACGGTATCCGCTTCGCTTTCGAGTCGTAATTCGAACTCATCCGCATCATTCACGGTGCCGGCCAGGTGTTCATGCAACCAATTCAACAGAACTTTAGGACCAGCCCGATGTTCGCACTCATATTCGTGTAAGACCTCCTGCAGATGATAAAAATTGGTCAGTGCCCGTTCGCCCCGGGGACTCCGGGCAAGATTCAAACTAAGAGCAAAATTTTCGGCAGGATTTGCGGATGCCGCACTAAAATCCGGGAAACCGGCAAAAAGTGCCATAATTCCCTGTTTCGTCCAGAGCTCGCGGCCGCTGAAAAAAGCCTGGCGCCAGAGTTCATATTCAAGCCTCTCTGAAGACTCTTCATTAATATGGACAGCGGCCAGAAACTGAGCCGAAAAACCCATGAGAGAGGTTGCCAGAGCAGTACTTAAAAGAGAATCCTTCTCGGGTGCAAGCAATGCTTCCAGAAAAATAAATATCTCTTTGGCCTCCTGCGTCTGCCAGAGGTTCCCAGCGGCCGCGACCACGGCCGGCACCCGGCGACTCTGACAGGCCTGCCAAACTTCTGCCGCCTCTTTATTGGTTGCCGTCAAAATCACAATATCAGATGCCCGCAAAGCCCGGGACAGCGAGCCCTCCTCCGGCCCGGCAATCTCGGCCCGCCATCTGCGATCGCCGGACTTTGCAATAATCAACTCGTTTGCCAACGGTTGCCGAGCCAAACTTAAAAGCTCAACACAAGTATCGGCCACGGCATTATAGAGACGATAACGGGCGCTACCCGCACTTAACTTATTGCCGGCGGCCCCGGCAAAATGCCAGAGATGCAGAGCCGCTTCTGTCTGGCCATCGATTAACAGCCGTTCCTGATCCTTAAACGGCCGCCCGCAAGTCATCTCACGATAATTAATACCGTCCAAAAGAAAAGGTGCCGAAGTCGAAAATATCCGGTTAAAAACTTTGAGCAATTCCGGCGTGGAACGATAATTCTTATCCAGGGTTGCCAGTTTTTGACCCTGTTCCCGGGCCGCCGCAAGATAGGCATAGATATCAGCCCCGCGAAAGCCGTAGATCGACTGTTTCGGATCGCCAATGCGATAAAAAAGTGCCTCAGGCCGGTCAAAAAAGGCATTAAAAATCGAATTTTGCAGCGGATCAGTATCTTGGAATTCATCAACTAACGCAACTTTTAAACGATCGCCTACAAGGTGTTTTAAAAGGCTGCCGGCGGGCCCTTGCAAAACCTGATTTAAACCGGTGAGATAATCGCTGTAGCCCTGCTTTCGTAACTTCTCTTTGTATAAACTGAGACCCGTAGGCCCAGCGGTAAAAGCAAGAAAATCTCGTTTAATCGCACAGATAAGATTCCCGGCGAAATCCTGCTGCTGCGTAACCGCATCAGCGAGTTCCTCACATAGTATAAACAGGGAATGCTCTGGAGTTACCTGATTCTTTTTAGTTTTTGCAATCAAGTCATTTTGCGAAAACTTAACCAGGGATTTGGCCCCATTTTTATCTGGCCAGGAAGGGTTTGTTAAAACTGCTGTCAGATCTGCAACATATTGCAGATATTTATCTCTCTTCCATGAATTCCCTTTCAATGGCGTCCCGGCAAATAAAATCCGCTCAATTTCCTC
>JAOZKP010000163.1:2076-6459 GCA_029935295.1 bacterium
TCCATGAATTCCCTTTCAATGGCGTCCCGGCAAATAAAATCCGCTCAATTTCCTCCGCTTCGCGGACCAGATAATCATTAGCCCGAACGCGATTCTGCTGAAAATTAAGTTCCAGATTTTCAATCTCAGAGGTAAAATGGTCAATATCGGCGGCCCAGGAAGCCCGCTCCGGGCTTTCCGGCAAAATCACAAGATTTGCATCCCGATCCAGTTGCAACCCCAGTTCAACCAGAATCTCAAGAGTCAGCCCTTGCGCCAATACCGCCCCGACCAAAGCATCAGATCCGCGATAAAAAGTTCGCCGCCAGTAATCTTCGGCAACACTCTGTATAAAAAAACGACTATCTTTTACGAGCTCAAGGCCCACCCGGCTGCCGCATTCAAATGCATAATCACTTAAAATCCGATTACAAAAACCGTGAATTGTCGCAATCACCACCTCATCGAATGTGGCTCGGGCGAGTTGCAGACGCCCCTTAAGATAGGAAACGGATTTACCTTTATTTAAGGCTTGCAGCAAAACCCGGCCTAAATCACCATCTTTTTCCGGGTTCAGCGGCCGGAGCTGAGAAACTTTTGCCAGCAGCCGGGCCGCATCTTTGAGGATTTCGCGAATCCGCGCCTTAAGCTCTTCGGTTGCCGCCTCAGTAAAGGTCACTACCAGAATATTGCCGACACTAAGATCATCTCGTTCCAGCAACAGACGTAAAAAAAGATACTGAATCGTGTAAGTCTTACCCGAACCGGCCGCCGCCTCAATCAGAACTTTGCCCTGATCGAGCGGATAATCGAGAATATCGAATTCGTTAAAAATCCTGGCCATAACGATTAATTCCCATCCTGCGGCATAAAGATCGAACCCAATTTCAGAGCCAGAGTCTCAAACTCAAGCCAAAAATCTTCATCAATGAAACGATCAGCAAAAACAAAATGATAAGCTTCATCTTGAGCCGCATAGTTGCGTTCATTCGTTAACTCATTTCTGACTCTGTCGCGGGCACTGATCCGAGCTGCGGCATCGCCGTTTTTGGGGCTCTCTTTCAACCAGGTCGCGTACCAGAGCAGTGAAAGTTCGGGCAGGAATGCTAGCGGTTGCTTGAGCCCGGCAAAATAGACCTCTAAAAGTTCCGCAAAATCAACTTGGGCCGCGGCCGCACTGCGCACCGACAGAACCAGAATTCCTTTATCTTTCAATGTATGAAAACGGGTTTCGAGCGGATTAAAAAGGAAATCAGTGACATCCTGAAAATTATTTGCTAACGGCGCCAATACCTCCAAACCGAGATTCATTATCGCGGTTTTAACCTCATCCTTCTTTTTCACAACGGCAGCCGGCCGAAAAAGAATCTGCCGCAAAGTGCCGTCCTGACCCTGAAAGAGGTTGGCAAGAGTGATAACAATTTTCACATCACGGCCGGAGAACGGGATTGTCACTTCTTTTTGCAAAACAGGCATACGGATTGCGCAGAAAGGTTTAAGCTGTTCAGCCAGGGCCTGCGCCCCTTTAACTTTATCGGTAAAAACAGCCCGGCCCGGAGCCAGGGGCGGCAAAAGTCCGGAGGCGGCAAAATATTTTTCAAGCTCTCTTATTTCATCTTGACTATTCGCTGCATTTTGCTCACCGGCCAAAAAGTGAGTAACCAACTCATCGTTAAACTTGTATGTTGCCAAGCCATCAAGCTCAAATGGCTCACTGTCGGCAAAATGCTCAAGATCCTTAATTCCGGGAGAAACCTTAAGCCTCTCCTGCAGAAAATATTTGGCCGGATTATTAAAAAAACCGATCAGATCCGCAAGCTCAACCCGATCACAAGCTACATCTGCAAGCGGAGCTCCAAAAAAATCCGGCGCGGCTTTTGCTGGATTATTAATCTCAGTTGCAATGTCAGCCTGAAGCGTATCATATGAAAACAGAGCTCCGGCTTTTCTGCCCCCTTCAGCATTAACTTTGTCAAAATAACGTGAGCTGAAGGGCTGTGGCGGATGATCACAGATCAAGAAATCACGCATTCTGTCACAGTCTGACTCAGGAGCCGGAATGAAATATTCATCAATATAGTCAAGAAGTTCACTCACTACTACCGCCGGCGGACACAGGTGGTTATCTTTTGGGTCACGCCCAAGATAACTTAAAACCAGAGTTTGACGAGCGGCGAGCAGGGTTTCTAAGAAGAGATAACGATCCTCATCTCGGGCATTGCGATCGCCGGCCCGGGGCCGGGCCGCAATCAGATCGTAAGCTGAAGGGCGCTGACTCCGGGGGAAATCGCCATCATTAAGCCCGATAAGGCAGATCATCCGGGCCGGCACCGCCCGCAGCGGCAAAATCGAAGAGAAAGTTATTCCGCCTCGGAAAAAACCTGAATCCCCACTAATAGATTTAAGTTCACGCTCCAATGCCAGAAGAATTGTCTCACAGCTGATAGAGCCATTGGGCGCATTATTCATATTAATATCAGATTCTTCAACATATGCAGATTCTGCCGCCGCCAGCAGGTGTTTATCCAGTTGCGCAAAAGCCTGATGTAAATGCCGCCAACCGGAATTATCATCTGACTGGGGCTGAATAAAATCCTCCAGCAGACGCTCTAATTCCGCGCGCCATTTACTAGCTGGTAACGGTGCCGACAACCGTTCATAAGCTTTTCGTAATTTACTGACAAAACTCATAAACGACCCTAATATCAGCGCCTCAGAGCCCTCAATTCCCGCCAGCGGCAGAAAACCGGTATCATTTTCATCAAGCCAGACTGTACCTGCCGCCACCCCGGAATCATAAAGATCACTACCCGCCAGGCCGTAACCTGTCAGAAGCCGGTCAAGCCCCCAGAAAATTGAATTTTCGGCAAAATCAACCGAGCTTACTTCTTTACGAAAATCACCATCAAGCCCCCAGTTGACCGCCGCTTTCTGCAGCCACTCGGAAAGCAGACTAATCCCCGATTCACTCACCGAAAAACGCTGACGCACCACCTCCTGACTGAAAAGATCAAAGACTTCACGCAAAAGAAAACGACTCGCAAACAGATGCATTAGATCAAATAATGCCTTAATTTCCGGTAGATTGAGAATCGTTTCGGCACTGACAATTGCGTAATCTAACGGCACAGCGCCCGGCCGGGATCGCTGCCGGGCAAAAAGAGCCTCGATATAGGGAGCGTAGGTGCTGATATCGGGGGCCATAACAAAAATATCATCGGGCCGAAGTCCGGAATCATTTTCTAAGGCATCCAGAATTGTATCATAGAGGATTTCAATCTCACGCTGACGACCGTGACAAAGATTAATTTTCAGGGAGTTATCCGATGCGGCGCAGGTAACCGGTTTTTCCGGCGGCTGCAGGTATAAAATCTGGCGCTGCAGGGCCGCGAGCAGAGTATCGGCTTCCGGAGTGACAAAATATTCGCGATATGAATCGCTCTCAAGACTGGCATTAAGATCAAAAAAAGCCCGGCCCAAACGCCCCCAGGAAGCGAGCAGCGGATGACCTTCATCTGCAACTTTCAGCGAGCGTTTACCGCCCCCGGAACGAAATTGATCACCCCAGAATTCGGCACAGGGATTTACATGAAAAAGATGAACTTCAACGAGGCGGGATAACGCTTTGAAAAGATCAAGATAATTAAACGGCAGGGCCGCAAAACCAAAGAGAAAAAGACGGCTGGGTAATTTTGCTTTAATCCCGGCCAGTGAAAAATCCGATGTCTCCGGGAAAAACTCCGGATAAACCAGCTGGTTAACAATCTCCTGCAGGACGGCAAAATGGTTTTTCACAACCCCTTGTCCGAGATCCCGCCAGAGAGCTTTTTGCCACAAAGATGACTTAAATTGGGAAAGCGGATTTTCACCTCGTTCCCAGGCCCGGATCAACTCCGGCCGGAAAAGAAGATAACGATCAAAAAGATTGCCTAGCTCCAGTGCCAGTTGATAACGTGAAAGTTCATCTCCGGTCCGCTTAAGATAACTATCCACCGCCCCCAGATCGGCCCGACCGGCGGCAGCCCCGGCTCCATTATTACCCAGAGCAAAAAAAAGCTTCCAGACCAGCATCTCTTCCGCAAACAGATCGTCATTAACTCGAACATCAATCTGCTGCCTTAAACCGGCAAAAACATTTTGCTCTAAAAATGCCTGCGGAAAAGGAAATTCAAGATTTGCCGAAATCCCGTTTACCCGCGCCAGACGCAATTTCAACCAGCGCTCAAGTCCACGACTCGGCACCACCACAATCTCAGGATCAAGCACCCCGGCACTTCGCGGTTCACGCAAAAAACCAGCCAAAACATCAGCCAGCCCCTCCAACTGGTTACCGCTATGAATATGAAATCCGCTCATCCACCTCTTCTTCCATAATTTTCAACAGACATCAATAACAAAATTTGA
>JAOZKP010000164.1 GCA_029935295.1 bacterium
TTAAAGAGAAAGTAATTCCCGGCAGGCCCGGCCGATTTCGGCAAACTCATCCGCAAAGATGGTCCGGGGATCAAAAACCAGCCAGTCATCAACAATTCTGACAACTATAGGCTGAGACCGAAGCCGTAAATACTCTTCAAGCCGGGTTGTACTCTGCCCCTGAACCCGAAGGAAAAGGGCAAAGGTATCAAGCTCCACCATCGGCAAAGCCCCGCCGCCGGCGCGGGAAACTGATGTTGCTACCCTCATTTGCAATCTTGCCGATGCGAAACAGGAACGTTTAATTACACGTCGCAATCTTTGCGCCTGTTTTTTCAACTCATCTGCACCGACTGTCAACATCCGTAAAGTTGGAATATTGTCAACCACGGTGGCCGGATCAAGATAGTATTTCAACACCGCCTCAAGGCCCGCCAGCGTCATCTTATCAATCCGCAAAGCCCGGTTTAATGGATGCTTTTTCAATTTTTCAACTAACTCCCGGCGACCGACAATAATCCCGGCCTGGGGCCCGCCTAAAAGTTTGTCACCGCTGAAAGTCGCAAGTGCGATCCCGGTTGCCATGGTTTCCGCTACGGTTGGCTCACCGCGCAGACCGAAAGCTTTAAGATCGAGAAGGTTACCGCTGCCGAGATCTTCAATCACCGGCAGGTCATATTTCTGCCCCAGCGCCACCAGCTCCCGCATCTCCGGCTGATATGTAAACCCGGCTATCCGATAATTACTGGTATGCACCTTCAGCAGCAGAGCGGTCTCTTCATTTATAGCGGCCTCGTAATCTCTCAAATGGGTCCGATTGGTGGCCCCGACTTCACGTAATACAGCTCCGCCCTGAGTTACAATCTCGGGAATGCGGAAAGCCCCGCCGATCTCAACCAGTTCTCCCCGGGAGACCACAACTTCGCGCCCGGCAGCCAGAGCCGAAAGGGCTAAAAGCACGGCCCCGGCATTATTATTGACAACCATTGCCGCTTCGGTGCCGCACAGGCGGCAAAGCAGGTCTTCAACATTGACATAGCGAATACTGCGCGAACCGGTATTAAGATCATACTCCAGATTCGAGTAACCCGCCGCCACCGCCGCAATCTGTTCAACTGCCGTCGCCGGCAGGGGTGAGCGCCCGAGATTGGTATGAATAACTACACCGCTGGCATTAATTACTTTTTTCAAGGCCGGTGCGATAAATTCAACCAGATTTTTCTCAAGTTCCGGCCAGAAAATTTCAGCGGCAAGCAGATTTCTAACTTTAAGGTTTTCACGCAAGACTTTATCTTTAACTTTAGCCAATAATTTCCGGATCTCATCGGCCACCAGGGGCCGCGGAAAACGGGGCAAAAATTCGCGCAGCAAAGCTTCACGCAAAAGCTCGTCCACCGCCGGCAGCTGCGCCAGTTCGGACTGCAAACGTTTTTTTCCGGACTCTTCTGAATTTATTGTAACCATATTTTCCAAACCTCTTTCCGCACTCTCACTTTTCAGTTTTCACTTTATCCACGACTTTATCACGGCAGATATCACGAAAATTATTGACCCCGATAAAAAATTCCCGCATCATAATCACCCAATAATAATAACCTTTAGGGGTCAGCGAGAGCTGGTTGCCTTCCTGTTTCAATGCCTTAAGCCCCTTAAATAGAGCTAACTCCTTCCAGAGGGCATCACTGAAAAAGTTACCATAACGACGGCGGACGGCGGCCATATCGATTTTTGTCCCGAAAAGTTTGATCATAAAATCGTAACGCATACGCTCCAACAGGGAAAAATCTTTGCAGAAGGCGACGGCCGGCTGATCATTTTCAAGTTTATCGCAGTACTCCTCAACCGAAAAAGTGTTGGACATAATTTTGCCGTTGAGATAACTGAACGAACCGCTGCCGACCCCTAAATATTCATCATAATCAACAATATACTCATCAATCATCGCCCCCTGGCGCGAAAAACACCAGGCCGAACCGGTATTATAATCCGGTGTCAGCTGCTTAAATATTTCCTGATAATAGAGCTTCTCGCGCCCATAATCAACTTTGCCCAAGGTCTTGCTGATGATTTTTTCAGTCACAGTCGAAACCATCAACGGATAGAAGGTAACCTGGTCTGCCGGCAAACCCTTTAAAATATCAAGATCCCGTTGCAACGATGCCAACGTCTGCGACGGAAAATTAAAAATCATATCAACATTCAAAGTATCAAAAACCCCGTGATAATTCTTCAACCGGGCTTCAATTTCGGCACCGCTGCCGTATTTATGGTAACGCTCCATCGCTTTCAGCAATGAGTCGTCAAAACTCTGGACCCCGACTGAAAGCCGGTTAACCCCGGCCTGCCGCAGCGTATTAACAATTTTATCGGTCAAATGATTGGGATTGGTTTCAACCGAGATCTCCCGTACCGGGAAACTCTCCCGAATAAGGTGCAGGGTGTCAGCCAGCTCATCCGGCAGCACCGTCGGCGTGCCGCCGCCGACATAAACTCCGGTACATTTGAAATCATAATTTCGATAGAGTTTGATCTCCCGCTGCAGAGCCGCAAAATAGCGCTTGGCCCGATCGGCCTGAAACTTAAAGCGATTAAAAGAACAGTATGGGCACAACTCTTCGCAAAAAGGGATGTGGACATATAAAAGATACTCACGCTCAGGATGACCATGCGGTAACTTTTCCAGGTTAAATTCATTGAAAGTCAGATAACGCTGATTTAGATGACGAAGAATTTTCGTCATTGAAGTTTCAATAATCATAAAGTGAGTCCTTATAAATCTGAATTTTAGCCTTTACGTAGTAAAACTGGCATCGAAATAGATCGACATTGAGATATAGCAAGTCACCGCCGGCATGTCTACAAAAAAGCATCCACATAAATCGACTCTTTAACTGGTTCAATTAGTCATATAACCCCGGCTATTCCTTGTAAAAATAACTATTTTCGTTTGACATCGAAGAAAAAATTGTTTATGAAGGAAAGTATAGAAACATTGAGTAGATAGAATTACTTATGGCACTATATGGATACATACTTAAGGAGTAGTTTATGTCAGTTATTACAATTTCCAAAGAGTTTGCTTCAGGCGGTCTTGACATTGCCAATAATCTTGCTGCAAAACTTAGTTACGACTACCTTGACAAAGAGATTGTCAAACAAGTGGCTGACCATACAAAGGTTTCACACCAGGAAGTCAGAGATTTTGAGGAAGAAGGTCATATAAATATCCGCGCCTATCTTTCACGCATTATAGACCTTGATATCTTCAAAGAAAACAGCGCATCCAATTCCGACGAAGAGATCGAAACCACTTACGATGAACGTGACAAAATTCCCTACTCATTTGATACCCAGGGATGGATCGACAGCGACATTTACCGGGAGATGATCTGCAAAATTGTCTCGGAACTTGGTCAACGGCCAAATGTGGTAATTGTCGGCCGCGGCGGCCAATGCATCCTGCACGAACAGAGCAATGTTATCAATATTAGAATTATTGCGGCTATGAACGACCGAATTGCACGTCTGAAAATCGACAATCCTGACTTGAGCGATAACAAGGCAAAAAAACAGATTGAAGCAATGGATAAAAAAAGTCAGGAATACATCAAGTTCTACTTCAAAGAAGATTGGAGTGACCCGAAACTCTACGACGTAGTACTGAACACCAGCCGGGTCAGTGATCAAAAAGCTGTCAGCTGGCTAGCGGAGCTCTGTTCTTAAAATTTAACTAAAAAAACCAAAACGCCCTGTTAAGTATTGGCGTCAATGACGATACTTAACCCCGCTTGGATCTTCAATATAAGCGAAGACTGAGACGGTTGGACTTAATTTTGTTAGTTTACGCATATCTGCGCTATCAATTTTGCCCGCCTCTTTAGTTTGAGGTGGGCTTTTTTATTTTCAGGCAACTGTCAACTTCAATCAATCCGTTAGTATTCATAATTTTTAAGGAAAAATTCAATGGCAAAAACAGTAAACACCACAACCTTGGCTCAGATGAAAAGTGCCGGCGAAAAAATCACTATGGTCACCGGCTATGACTATCCTTTCGCCCGCCTGCTTGATGAAAGCGGTATCGATACCATTCTCGTCGGCGATTCGGTCGGGGTCGTGGTTGCCGGCTATAAAGACACCCTGCCGGTGACAGTTGACGAAATGATCTACCACGGCCGGGCCGTCGTTCGCGGCACGGAACGCGCTCTGGTAATTATCGATATGCCCTTTATGAGCTACCAGATTAGTATCGAAGATGCCAAACTGCAGGCCGGCCGCATCATGAAAGAGACCGGGGCTGGAGCCGTAAAACTCGAAGGCGGGGTCACCATGCAGGAGACCATCAGAGCTCTGGTTGATATCGGCATTCCCGTCTGCGGCCATATCGGATTGACCCCACAGGCGGTCAACCAACTCGGCGGTTTCAAGGTCCAGCGGGAAAAAGAGCGGCTTATGCAGGATGCCCGGGCTGTGGCCAAAGCCGGGGCATTTGCCTTGGTTATTGAGTGTGTCCCTAGTAAAATTGCAACCGAAATCAGCCAGGCGGTTGACATCCCGACCATCGGCATCGGCGCCGGCAGCGGCTGCGACGGCCAAGTTCTGGTCTTACACGATATGCTCTCCCTCTTCGACCGTTTCCGCCCCTCTTTTGTTAAACAGTATGCCAATTTGGGTGAAGAGACGAAAAAAGCGCTGGTGGAATACAGCCGCGAGGTTAAAGCGGGAATTTTCCCTGGCGATGAGCACTCTTTCAAATAACCATTTAATAAAATATCAATTCAACTATTATGAAACAGATTAACAACAGCCATGAAATGCAGGCTTTTGCCCGGGAAAGCTGCCGCAACGGCAAAAGTATCGCTCTAGTACCAACTATGGGCTTCCTCCACGAAGGTCATCTTGAACTGATGCGCAGAGCCCGGGAAAAAGCTGATCTCGTCGTAGTTTCGATTTTCGTCAATCCGATTCAGTTCGGCCCCAACGAAGATCTTGACTGTTATCCCCGTGATTTAAAAGGTGATCTTGATAAGTGCCAATCGGTCGAAGTCGATATCGTCTTCACTCCGACCCCAAAAGATCTCTATCCCGATCACTTTCAGACTTCAGTTGCGGTCAGCGACATAACCAAAGTCCTCTGCGGCACCAGCCGCCCGAACCACTTTCAAGGGGTCACCACTGTCGTCAGCAAACTTTTCAATATCACACTGCCCGATTTTGCCTTCTTTGGTGAAAAAGATTTCCAGCAACTCGCGGTTATCCGGCGGATGGTTGTCGACTTAAACTTCCCCCTGGAAATTATCGGGGTACCGATCGTCCGAGAAAGCGACGGCCTGGCAATGAGCTCCCGCAACGCCTACCTGCCCGCCCAAGAACGGGCTGAGGCCCCGGCAATTTACCAAGCTTTAACTTATGCGAAAGAGCTTTTCAGTCAAGGCAACAAAAACTCTCCTGAGCTCTGTCAGACCGTCTCCGAACAACTTAACCAAAATATTAAAAGTGATTTCATAATCGAATATATTGAGATCTATGATTCTCTGAATCTCACTCAAATCAAAGATACAATCTTAGCCCCGGCAACCATATTGATTGCTGTCCATTTAGGAAAAACCAGGTTAATCGACAACCTCCAACTATAAATCAAGATTCAAGTACAAAGGATAAGAAATAATGTTACTTACTATGTTTAAAGGAAAACTCCACCGTGCCACCGTCACCGATGCCAACCTCTCTTATGAAGGCAGTATCACAATAGACAAAACTCTGCTTGAGGCTTCCGGCATCCTGCCCTATGAACAGGTCCAGGTTTACAACCTGACTAACGGTGCCCGCTTCACTACTTATGTCATCGAAGGTAAATATGATGACGGAGAAATCTGCATAAATGGAGCTGCCGCCCGCCTGGCCCGTAAAGGCGACATGGTCATCATCGCCGCTTATGCCACCATGGATGAAGAGGAAGCCCGACAGTTTTCCCCGAAAAACATCCTCGTTGACAGTAAAAACCAGATTGTCAATCAATCCGTCAAATAGCAATTTACCAACTCAAACTACCAACAAAAAAGCCCGGCCCTTTTTCAATAAAGATAAGGTGCCGAGCTTTTTTTATCCCTTTCCAGAACCACATTTTGCAACTTCAGATGATAAATTGACTTGCTAATATCGCCATGACTAAAACCCGCAACATAAACACACTTAAAGGTCTACTGGTTGAAAATGCCATGCAGCGGCAGGTGATTGAACTCCCGGTGACGGCCAGTATTACACAGGCCATCGACCAGATGACAAGATATAAGATCGACGCTCTTCTACTGCGCGATGAGAAACAGGCACCCGTTGGCGTTGTTTCCAAGACAGACATCATGGGGGCCTATTATGCGGCCCTGCCTTTATCCACTAAATTGCACGACATCATGAGTTCGCCGGCCCTTTTCTGCAATCAAGACTCACTTCTCGAATCAGCTCTAGACAAGATGCGGGAT